>CAZBYM010000266.1:0-6139 GCA_964495745.1 uncultured Chryseobacterium sp.
CAAAGAATTCAAAGAGTTTGCTGTCAAAGGGAATGTAATTGATCTCGCCATTGGTGTAGTGATTGGTGCTGCATTCGGCAAGATCGTTACATCACTTATCGAAGATGTAATTACACCACTTGTTTTGCAACCGGCTTTGAGGGCCGCGCATCTAACCAATCTCAACGAACTTGTCATCATGGGTTCTGTGAAGTATGGCAGTTTCATAGCAGCTCTCATAAACTTCGTTATTGTTGCATTCGTTTTATTTCTTGTCATCAAAGGAATTAATCGCATGAAGCGCAAAGAGAGTGAGAAGCCAGTCGTTGCACCCGAACCAACCAAAGAGGAATTGCTACTAATTGAAATTCGCGACCTTCTGAAAAAGTAAATTCATGTGGAAGAATTTTCTTGTGCTTGTATTTTTCGCCAGTGTAATTTCACTTGGTGCGCAAACCAAAATTGACTCCGCAAGAGCACCAAAGAAGGATACAGTTGTGGTTGGATGGAAAAAGGGCGGAGCGATGGGAATAAATTTCACTCAAGCTTCATTTACAAATTGGGCGGCAGGTGGAGTCAATTCAATTTCAGCACAATCGTTGTTCAATTGTTTTGCCAATTACAAGAACAAAACCACTCGATGGGATAATATTCTTGATTTGTCGTACGGATTAGTCAAACAAAATACTGCAGGTTCATTGCGAAAAGCCGACGACCGAATTGATCTGAACTCGAAGTATGGAAAGTATGCCTTCAGGAAAGTCTGGTATTACTCCGCACTGGTGAATTTCAAAACACAATTTGCTCCTGGCTATACGTATCAGGGTGATACAGCAAAAACACTCATCGCCGATTTTATGGCACCAGGATATTTGATTCTGGCAGTTGGACTGGATTATAAACCGACAGATAAGTTTTCGATTTTCATGGCTCCTTTAACGGCCAAGCATACTTTCGTGTTGTATCAAAGTCTTGCGAATGCGGGAGCATATGGTGTTGAAAAAGCAATCTATGATACTGCCGGAATTTTATTGATACCAGGCCGCACTGTTCGTTCTGAATTTGGAGGTTATTTTCGATTGCAGTTTCGCGGAGAGATCATGAAGAATGTAAACATGAATGCGAAGCTCGAACTTTTCAGCAACTACATTAATCATCCTGAAAATGTTGATGTAAATACGGAAGTCGCTTTTATTCTTAAAGTGAACAAATACATCACCGCCAACTTAACGATGCAAGCGATTTACGATCACGACATTAATATTTCTGTTGATGACGACGACGATGGTGTTATCGACGGAGCCGGACCACGTTTACAGTTCAGGCAGGTATTGGGAGTTGGGTTTGGGGTTAAATTTTAGATGAGACGATAGGCGGTAGACGAAAGACGGGAGTTGCAGTATCGCAACTCCCGTCTTTCGTCTTTCATCTACCGTCTATTTGGCAATCAACCTAAATCCTTTGCCGTGAATATTCATAATCTCCACAGACGGATCTTCTTTCAGATATTTTCTCAGCTTCGCAATGTAAACATCCATGCTGCGTGAGTTGAAATAACTGTCATCGCCCCAGATTGTATTCAGCGCAAGTGAACGATCAAGCACATCATTCTTGTGCAACGCTAACAACCGAAGCAAGTCCGATTCTTTCGAAGTGAGCTTTTGTCCTTTCGATCCATATTCTAGCATTTGACGCTGACTATCAAATGTGTATTCTCCAACAGTGAAATTAATCTGATCTGCATTTGCTACACTACCTTTCGTGCGACGTAAAATTGCTTTGATACGAAGAAGCAATTCTTCCATACTGAACGGCTTCGTGATATAATCATCTGCGCCAGCATTGAAACCTTCAATCGTATCTTCTTTCATCGACTTCGCAGTAAGAAAAACAATCGGAACATCTTTCGTGATTTCACGAATTTCTTTCGCGAGTGTATACCCATCTTTCACGGGCATCATCACATCGAGAAGACAAATGTCCCATGTTCCTTTACGAAACTTGTCGAATCCTTCTTTACCATTCGTTGCTAATTCGGTAGTGAATCCTTTGGCATCGAGATATTCCTGCAACAAGTGACCTAAATTCGGATCATCTTCTGCGAGCAATACTCTTGGTTTGATTTCGGTCATATTACGATTCTAAATTTGACAATTTATACGGCAATCTAACATAAAACCTGCTGCCTTTTCCAGGTTCACTTTCTACCCAAACAGAACCACCGTGTTTTTCCACAATGGCTTTTACATAACTTAATCCAAGTCCAAAGCCTTTTACATCATGAATATTTCCGGTTGGAACACGAAATAATTTTTCGAAAATTCTTTTTTGATTCTCCCTACTTATTCCAACTCCATTGTCCTGAACACAAATTTCCATTGTATCCCCGAAATCGCAAGTGAAAATTCTGACGTCCGGTTTCTCAGGAGAATACTTGATCGCATTATCAACAAGATTGTAAATGACATTTTGAATGTGCGTACGATCTGCTTCAATCACATTTTGACGCGCCAACAAATCAAAGCTAATTACGCCTTCCTGTTTATCAATGGCAAGATGAACATTAGCGACAACATTACGGATCATTTCATGAACGTCGATGAGCGCAGGCTTGAGTTTGAAATTTCCTTTGTCCAGGATTGCCGTCTGAAGTACGTTTTCTACTAACACGCCCAAACGTTTATTTTCTTCCATAATCATTCCAAGATAGCGATTGGTGCGTTCACGATTTTTTTCAATTGTGTCGTCACCCAAAACTTCACAAGCAAGAGAAATTGTAGAGATCGGAGTCTTCAACTCGTGTGTCATGTTGCTGATGAAATCATTTTTTATTTCCGAAAGTTTTTTCTGACGGAAAATCGTAGTGATCGAATAGTAGAAAAGTACGCAAATGAAAATGATAAAGAGAACAGAAAGAATCAACATCGTCCACATCGAACGGAAAACATAAGCTCGTTCATTTGGGAAATAGATCGTCAGGACTTTCGGTTGCGACATGAGGTTGTCTCCTGTGAGACGTACGCGGTATCTGCTTGTGAGTAAACTGTCATGTAAATCATCATCGCGCGTATTATCTGAAGTGAAGACACAAATTGGTGAATTGAGGATTGTCCAGATATAACTCGTAGCAATACCTCTACTCATTAATTCGCTTTTCAATAGTGAATCAACCAGAGAAGTATCGAGCGCGTTGGTCAGATCGTCATACACGTTGATGCGAATCAGCTGATCGAACAATCCGGTTACGTGTCCGCTGTTGTTGTACTTACCAACTTCACTTTTCGGGTGTTGTAAATACGGAGCGGAAACCGAAGCGATATTGCTAGGCGAAACGCTTGTATTCATTTCTGCACTTAAATTGCTCCACGGATAAATTGATTCGCGTGAAGTATGATGCACTACACCTTCAGAATCATTAGTAAATTCTTCAAACACACGAACTCCATCAGATCCGTTGGCAGGAAGATAACTCTGGCGATGATAACTGAGTTGTTGTTGCAAACGATCGGCCGCCATTTGACGATTGTAACGGCGAGAAACTTGAAGTAAAGCTTCCCGAACATCCTGATGAAAATGATCACGTTTTTCATTCACCGCATTGCTGATCCAATAATACTGGATGATGCAAAGCCCGATTAAAGCTCCACCAGCCAGAAAACTGATCAATTTCGGCGACACGATTTTCATCATTACAAAGGTACGCAGGACCTGAAGCGATGTTTTTTTGGTTAACAATCTTTAACGGCATGATTATTGTCATTCGCTGTGTTCCAATCATTTACTAGCTTTGTACAGCAAAAACAAAACATCATGAAACAAACCTTACTTTCACTATTGGCACTTGGATTCGTCACTGTAGCATCAGCACAGATTGCTATTCCAAATGGTGGTCTCGAAACGTGGAACACAACCACGATGAATGAGCCGCAATTTTATTTTACCGCAAATCAAGAAGTTTCTTTCGGACAATTTGCAAATTGGCCAACTACCCAAACTACCGATGCGCAATTGAATACCTATGCGGTTCGGATGGAAACGCAAGACAATGGAACGGATACTATGTTCGGTTACTTTTCAAATGGCGATCCAGGTAATGGTGAAGGCGGAATTCCTTACGCAGTGCGACCAACGGCGCTCACCGGATACTGGAAAGGAACAATCATGCCCGGCGACACTGGCCTGATTATGGTGATGTTCAAGTACGGAGGCAGTGTAATTAGTTTTGATTTGTATCAGTTTTACGGAACTGCCGGAACGTACACCGCATTCACATTGCCAATCAATCTGCCACCAATCGTTACACCGGATTCTGTGATTGTAGCAGGTGTATCAAGCAACGCATTCGTGTTTCCCGGAATTCCGGGAAGTAATTTGCAGATTGACAATCTCGTTTTCACAGGAGCGGCTTCACAACCAACTATGTTGAACGGCGACTTCGAAAATTGGAATACAACCAATTATGTGAGTATTGTTGACTGGATGCTTGCCGGCGATTCTGCTTTGCAAACTACAGATGCTTATGCTGGCCAATATGCAGTTGAACTTCAGAATTTCACATACGGACCTGGAAATTATTCGCCATCCTATTTGACGAACGGATACTGGGTTCAGAACGGCCCTCCAATGGGAGGATTTCCTTACAACGGACAAATTGATACACTCAAAGCTTATTACAAATTTTCCGGTGGAGTTGGTGACACTGCATTTTTATTGGCTGTTTTTACCGGACCGAACGTTGGAGACACAGCGTATGTTTTTGATATGTGCTTTACAGCCGCAACATACACTTTGATTTCGATTCCGTTTAACCTTCCGTTCGTTCCGGATTCTGTTGCAATAACTGCGGCCTCCGACATTCAGAATCCTTCGAGTGCAGCGAATAACGGAAACACGTTGATTATAGATGAAATTCAATTGGCATCACAAGCGCTCACTACAGGTATTCCGATTACTTGGCAAAACGTTTCGAATGTGTTGGTGTATCCAAATCCAAACAACGGTCAATTTACAATTGATGCGAAGGATGGATATTCGACAATTGTGATCACGGACGTAACCGGTCGTGTTGTGTACAGCGAGAATAACGAAGTTGCTGTTGCAGGAAGAAAAGAAATCAATCTTTCTGAATTTGGTGCAGGAACATATTTTGTGAATGTAACATCAGGAGCGAAGGTGACGACGCGAAAAGTTGTAGTTCAATAAGATTCTTCAGAAATAGTTTGTCCGAAGGACTCCTTTGGAGAAAGGCCATCACGAGAAATTGTGGTGGCTTTTTTGTAGGATAAACAATATTGAGATGCCGTTCATAGTCTGAACGAAAATAACGTTCGAGTTTTTCTTTCTTGGCCACAGATTTCGCGGATTACGCAGATTAAAACATGCCAGTAATTGACTAGGCTGATTACTGAATTGGATGATTGTTTTTGGTTCGACAAAAATGAATCTGCGTAATTCGCGTAATTTGTGGCGAAAAAAAAGATCATCTGTAGTCGAGTAACTACAAACCAAATCGTATCCTCGATTGCTTCGATAGAAAAACTCTCAATGGAGGCAACTCCACATCTTTCCCATCGGGAGAAGTGGCGTGAATATTTTCAAACATGAGCATGCCTCCGCTTTTTTTCACGTCAATGGCATCAACACGTTTTTTCATTTCGGAAGTCATTTGATTGGTGTTTGATTTCAACGTGTCAAATCCGCCTTTTGTATTTCTGAAATACATGCAAAACGAATCGACACGAAAAACTTCTTGACCATATTTTGTTTTTGCACGCAACTTTCCAAGGGCAATGAGTGTGAACTGTTCGGCAACAGAATCGTTGGGAACAAAATCTACTGTTACTACAGGAAGTTCTCGACCAAACAACTTATAGGTTTTTGATAAGGCAACTTGCTCTTTTCCGTTCTTGAGTTTCTCGTACACAACAAGAACTGCTTCTCCGCCGCCTTCCGCCCGAAGGATGTATACGGAATCGCGCAATGTTGCAGTTCCTCCTTTCAATTCTACGCGACTCAATTTGTTTTTGCTTGAGTACTTTATCTGCACGGCGTAATCTTCACGTAGATAAAACCAAGAGTCGTTAGGAACAACCGATATTGTTGTTGCTGCATTTTTTACGATAAACGTATCAGTCTGGGCAAAGAGGAAATTTCCACTTAT
>CAZBYM010000267.1:0-6133 GCA_964495745.1 uncultured Chryseobacterium sp.
ATTTCTTTCGAATATTTTCCTTTGAAGAATGAAATCTTGTACTGCGAATATTTTTTGCTGTAACGCACGTACAAAAACATGGAGAGTGCCATCATCACACGGCTGATAAATGTTGCCCAACATGCGCCCATCACGCCCATTTCCGGAAATCCGCAGGTGCCGAAAACAAGAAAATAGTTCAACAAAATATTTAATCCATTCGCACCGATTGTGATGAACATCGCAGTTTTCGTATCCGACATTCCTTCCGTAAATTGCTTGAACGTAAAAAATATGCTCAGCGGAATCATTGAAAGCATGATTACATTCAGGAAACGGATTGCGAGATCAGCAACTTCTTCCGGTCGGCCAGTGAGTTTGAGTAATGGTGCGCAACTCCAGAGCAATACAAACAGAATAGCTGACACAAAAAGATTCAGCGCAAGTGAGTGACGAAGATGCGTACTGATTTTTTCCTTTTCATCTTTTGCATTAAGTTCAGCAACAATCGGAGTGAGTGCATACGAAATCCCAATTGCGAGAACGAGAACCAAAACATAGAACGCTCCGGCAAGACTAATAGCTGCTTGACCAACCGTTCTGTTTTCGAGTTGTCCTACGAAAAAATTGTCGGCAAGATCAACCGTGATATGGCCCACATTACTCAGGCACACGGGCAGCGCGAGCATTGCAGTTTGGATAATATGATCACGCCAGCGGATGGAACTCATAACGGCTCAAAGGTAAGCAGCGAAAATGCGCGAAAATTGACGAAATACGACGATTGATATTATCTATAGTTGTTGCGCCGATTTTCGTATTTCTATGATTTTTAGCCGTTTATTGATCGATATTGATCATGTGTCGGAGCGCGATCTGATTTTTCGTATTTTTACGACTAATAAAGTTTACAGGCAGTTTAATGACGGCAACCATTAGACTAAAGTTTTCCCTCCGGGATTTTTTCCGGGCCTGCATGTAAACAACATGGATCGCAAAATGAAAAAACTGTTTTTCAGTTTTATTTTATGTACCAGTATTTTCCATTTGGGAGCTCAATCTCAAAGGTTAGGGAATGTTATTGCTCCTGGTGATTACGATTCACTGAAAGCAGCCGGTGCATTATCGAACGGACTTTATTACATCGATGCCGGTCAGAGTGTAACTCCGCTTGGTAATATTGTTCAACCTTCGCCTCCAACAACTCAAGCGGCGAATTGTCAATGTATGATTCCGATTGATGCAACATTTCAGGTTGTGCCTTTTCAATTTGGAACTCCGCCGGATTACAGAAATGATGACAACTCTTCCCCGGTAATCAATTTGCCTTTCATGTTTTGTTTTTACGGGCAGATGATGACTACCGCATACATCAATAATAATGGTAACGTTTCTTTCGGAGCGCAATACGGAACTTTCAGTTCTGCGGCATTTCCAAGTAACCAATACTCTATGATTGCGCCATTTTGGGCTGACATCGATACACGTGGATTAGCGAGTGGACTTGTTTATTACAAAGTGACACCTACTTACATGATTGTTCGTTGGCAGACTGTCGGTTATTATTCGATGCATACTGATAAGTTGAATGATTTTCAGCTCATCATTTCAAATGGCAATGATCCAATTCTTCCTCCTGGAAGTAATTGCGCTTTCTGTTATGGCGATATGCAATGGACAACCGGCGATGCTTCAATGGGTGTGAATGGATTTGGTGGAACACCAGCAACTGTGGGTTGTAATCTGGGTGATGGCGTCAATTACATTCAGCTCGGACAATTTGATGCTCCCGGCACAGTTTACAACGGACCATTTGGTTTGCCTAGTCAAGTGAGCTGGTTAGACAATCAACAATTTTTCCTTGATGTTTGCAGTGCAGGTGGTGGTGGAAATCTTCCTCCGATTATGCAGTCTGCACAAGTATGTGATACGATTGATCTTTGTGTAGGGGACACGCTTCCACTCATTGCGCAATTCTTGTCCCCGGAAAATAATCAGTTGACCACTGCAAATGCTACTGCAACAGGAACCGGACTTACTGTTATTGTTGGACCTGGAGGAAATCCTGTAAGCTTAAACGCATTCTTTGTTGGATTGACATCGAACATCGGATACAATCTGATTACGATTTCCGGAACTGATAATGGATCTCCTGCGCAAACTACAAATGGACTGATTGCCGTCAATGTAATTCCAGGACCTACAGCGGCTTTCACAAGTATTGGAGCTTGTCCCGGCGATTCTGTTTTGATGAATAGTTCAGGATCAATTTCTGTCAATGGTCCAATCGTACAATATCATTGGGATTTTGGAATGAGTGCGTTGACGAATGATACTGCAAATACACAGAACACAGGTTATCCATATCCAACTTCAGGAACATACACTGTTTGGGTGGAGGTTACAGATTCACTTGGATGTTCAGACACAGCCCAACAAAATGTTATCGTTTACGAATTGCCAGTTGTAGCATTCACGGGAACTCCACTGTCAGGATGTTCGCCATTATGTGTTGACTTTACAGATCAAACAACAGTATTGAATAGCACAGCCGCTCAATGGGCTTGGGATTTTGGATTCGGAATGACGTCTACTTTGCAAAATCCACAGAACTGTTTTGCAGATCAAGGACAATACGATGTTGAACTTGTTGTGACTTCGGCGCAAGGATGTAAAGACAGTTTGACGATCACGAATATGGTGAATGTTATTCCAGGACCAGTTGCCGGATTCTCACTGGGGCCACAGCCTGCAACATTGAACAATCCTTTGATTACGTTCACAGATCTTTCTACAGGCGGAACAGTTGAATGGTATTGGGCATTTGGAGACAATGGTACATCCATCTTGCAAAATCCAACATGGGCTTATACTGACACCGGATCATTTACTGTAATGCAAATTGTTACCGGTCCTAACGGAGCGTGTCCTGATACGGCGTGGCTCGATGTTTACATTTCGCCGGAACTTTTGATTTGGGTTCCGAATACTTTCACTCCGAATGGAAATGGAAACAACGATGTATTCATGCCGGTATTCTCGGGAATAGAATATGTTCAAGAATTCGAAATGTTGATTTTCGACAGATGGGGTAATCTGATCTACAAAACCAATGATAAGTTTGGTGGATGGGACGGACAGTACCGCAACAATAAAGTTCAGGAGGACACATATGTCTACAAGGTTCTCGTTACTGACATGAATGGAATGGTGTTCAGCTTCATTGGAAGTGTGAATGTGATTCGATAGTGTTTTCCTGCATCTCGACTGCGCTCGATGTGACAGAAAACGCCTCCGAACTCAATACTCCGAACTCAGCACTTGTCGTATCTTTGGTAATAGGGCCCGTTATAACAATGGAACCTCTAGCGCATGAGAATTCTGATTGGCATTCTTACGATTCTAATTTTCTGGCAGGCCGATCTTTCTGCGCAGATCGATAGTTCGCGTGTTCTTCATGCTTCCGATCCGGATTACGATGCGCTGAAAGCTTCAGGGGCGATTACTCCAAACACTAGAATCATTAATAGTGAAGAAAGCATAATTGGACCTCAGCCATTACGACTTGCTCCGCAGCCAACACCAGCATCAAGCGTTTTGTGCGAATGTATGGTTCCGATTGATAACACTTTCAATGTAGTTCCATTTACGAACGGTGTAGCAAATGATGATTATCGTAATGATGATGGTTCAAGTCCACAGATTCCACTACCGTTTCAGTTTTGTTTTTACGGACAAAACATCAGCGACGTTTACATCAACAACAACGGGAACGTTTCGTTTGGTGCTTCGTACGGAACATTCACGGCGAATTCTTTTCCTGATCCAACATTCATCATGGTTGCACCTTTTTGGGCCGATGTAGATACACGTGCAGCAGGCAGTGGAGTTGTTTATTATAAACTCACGCCAACATATCTGATTGTTCGCTGGCAAACAGTTGGTTATTATTCGCTGTACGACGATAAGCTTAACGACTTTCAATTAATTATTACTGATGGAAGCGATCCGATTTTACCATCAGGAAATAACGTTGCGTTTTGTTATGGCGATATGGAATGGACAACGGGAGATGCTTCGGGAGGGACAAACGGTTTCGGTGGTAATCCTGCAACTGTTGGAGTGAATCGCGGCAATGGTCTTGATTACATTCAGATCGGTCAGTATGATCAGCCAGGAACTGCATACGATGGACCGTTTGGAAGTAATGATCAGGTGAGTTGGCTGGACAATCAAACATTTTATTTCAACGTGTGTAATAACGGATCAGGAAATAATCTTCCACCGATTATTAATTCCGATAACGTGTGTGATACGTTATGGATTTGTGTTGGCGACACACTTGATCTTGGTGCAATTTTTCTCGCGCCGGAACAAGGTCAATCGACTACGATAACATTCACGACTCCATCTTCAGGAATGACGGTGACGAATAACACGAGCGGAAATCCGGCCACAGTTACAGCTGAATTTATCGGATCGTTGGGAAATCTCGGACCAAATGTCATCACGGTCACGGGAACAGATGATGGAACTCCGCCAGCGGCAACAACATCGTACATCATTATTCAGGTTGTAAATATTCCTGTGGTCACATTTTCTTTTTCGCCTGCTTCTCCCGCGCTCGCTCCGGCATCAGTTCAGTTTACCGCCAACACTCCTGGTGCGATAACATGGTTATGGAATTTCGGCGATGGAGGAACATCAACTCTTGAAAATCCTACACATGTTTACACCGGAGATTCGATTTACTATGTAACTCTAACGGCTTCGCTTCAGTCGGGGTGCAGCTCAACGTATACAACGACTTTTGAAGTAATCGGCGGTGTTCCTGTCGTTGCTCCAAATGTTGTTACTCCAAATGGTGATGGAAATAATGATGAGTTGGTGTTCGCGAATTTGAATTACTACATCAACTCACGACTGATGGTTTATGATCGTTGGGGCGCATTGATTTACGAGAATGACGACTACCAAAACGATTGGACTCCGGATGTAGTAGATGGAGTTTACTTCTACGAAATTACAGGGTTGTACATCTACGAACCGATCACAGGATTTTTTCATGTGATACGCGGGAAGTAACTGAACCTTCTTCAACAAAATGTGTACTGGCAATAATGAGACGGACTGTGACCTTTTTCATAGCAGTATTGTTCCTGACTTCGTTTGTTGGGGACGATGAACCGGAACAGGCACAGCGAGCAGCACACTACTTCGATTCGATTTCGTATTATGAGAATGGTTCCCCAAAATACATGAGCTATCTGAATATGGATAGTTCACGAAATTATTCCTGGTTCTTTCCGAATGGATTTCTGGCGAAGCAAATCTTGATCAGAAAAACGTGGCATTATTCTGAGAAGTATTACAGAGAAAACGGTCAGTTGATTTATGACTCGACACGTTATGGCAACTCGGTTGTGAAACGGTACAATTGGCGTGGAGTTTGCGAGGATTATCGTGTTTATACGTATTCATACTACGCTCCAAATTCAGCGACGAGCGTTGAGCATTATCTGCTTGATGAGGAAGGAGACATCCGAAATTACATTACACGCGATTCGTTAGGAAGGATTACAGGAGATTATTTCTATCCATACAAATATCTTGACGGTGTTCAGCTTGTCAAAGAATTTCATCCAAACAAAAAAACAAAAACGATAGGACTTATTCTCCCACGAGAAATTGCGGGAGACACAAGTTTCACAACAGATAGCGTCAACAAAACCGGAATTTGGCAAACGTATCATCAATGTGGAATGATTGCATCAATTGGTTTGTATTTTAATGGAGTTGCCGATGGACTGCATGTGACTTTTGACACAACCGGAATTCCGCGGAGTTGGATTTATTATTCCGCCGGGCGCCGTGATCCACTCGCAGAAAACCAAATATTTCTGGACACTTCATGTTTTAATCCGACTGGCCCAAGAGCGGAATGCTCCTGGTATTTCACGAGAAATGGAAAACGCAGTAATGTGGGACCTGATATCAGCATCCAGAAAAATGGATACGTTCGGCAATTCATTTATTATTACAACGGAAATTCGATTGGTGCCAATGTTTATGGGACGAGCTACTATCCAAATTCTGCAGCGATGTTTGTGCCGTTGATTATGGGCAGTTCAAATCGAATGGGTGTGTCTTTAGT
>CAZBYM010000268.1:0-6116 GCA_964495745.1 uncultured Chryseobacterium sp.
TAATTTTCGTTTAAACATGTGGTCAGACCGAGTGTTTGGCTTTGGATCGCGGTAAAATTAGTCATTCACTTCGGAACAAAGTCAAAATGAATTGAGGCGGACAGAATGTTGTCGACAGGAAATTACTTATTGGTTTCCTCTGTGAGGATTTCTCTCGCCATTTTCATTGGAACAGAAATGTATTTCTTCTCCATATAGTTTACTACTTTATCGAGCAATTCCTTCGATTGTGGGTCGAGTTGGTCAATTTCCTTAGCGAAAACAGTATTCATGGCGGTGTCGCGAATCTCTTTTACTTTTTGCGGAACCGCTTGCATGGCTAGTTCAACCTGTCGTTGACGGAAATTAGCACGGAACTCCACAATGTTATTTTCGATGATTGTGTGACATGCATTTATAGATTTCTCACGCTCTTTGAGATTATCATTCGCGGTTTCCTGCAGGTTGTTCACTGCAATCAGATTCACTTCCCAGTTGCGGAGAATTTCTGCATCAAGATCATTTGGTACAGCGAGGTCAATTACAACTTTGCGCTTCTTATCGTCTCCAACAAGAGTGCGGTAAATATTTTCGGTGATGATAACGCCTTCACTCGCGGTACACGTTACGATTACATCAAATCCTTCAGAGAAATTTTCTAATGCTGCGAGTTCAAATGCCCTTCCATTTAAACCGGAGGCCAATTTTTCCGCATTGGCAAAAGTGCGATTGAAAATCACGAAATTCTTATAGCCATGTTTTTTCAAATACCTCGACATTGCTGTGTTGGTCACGCCGGAACCAATGATGACAAAACGCGCGTCAAGCGGAACATTCAAAGCGCGAAGTTTTCGATACGCAAGTGAAACAACTGAAACAGGATTTCGCGCAATGTCAGTTCCAGTATAGACTGCTTTCGCAGTGTGAATGGTTTTTTTCACTACTACTCGCACTGTATCTCCTGTTAACCCAAGTTTGTTGCACTCTTCATAAGCGCTTCTCACTTGTGTAATTATTTCACGTTCGCCAACTACCAACGAATCAAGTGAAGCCGCAACTTTGAACAAATGTCTTAGCGCGTTTTCTCCCTGTGTGATTACAGCATTGTCAATTGCAAATCGTATTGTTTCAGGATTATCAGTCGACAACATTTCGGCGAAAAATTTTTCTAAAAACACGATGTCGGGCTCCTGATCAATGACCAGAAGAAACTCAACACGGTTACAAGTAGAAAGATACATGAGCTCAGAAATGGAGCACGATTTTTTTATCTGTGACAAAATTTCTCTACGTCGGTTCTCATCAATATGAAAACGACCAATATCCTGCACATCCAATGTGTGATGGGAAAAGGAAATCAGAGCGATCTTTTGCACGAAATTTTCATTCACAATACAAATTTCCACGTGTTAGCTGCGGCTAATGTCATGTTTGTGTCAACCGAGCTATTTAGAATGGGTATAAATAGCATTCACGACACTAAAAATCAGGTAATTACAGAGGTGCGTGAGCAATGTCATACACTGGCCAACGATCATTAGCTTTGCCACGATGATTCGTAATGTTGCTTTCTTAGCTGTTTTCGGGCTAGCAATTGGGCCTTCTTTCCGCCTTTTTGGCCAGAATTCTGAACTCGACAGTTTGAATACTGTGTTGATTTCGCTAGAAAGTGACACGAATCGCGTGAACACATTGTTGCGGGTTGCGTGGATTCTTCGTGCGGAAAATCCGACTGAATCGATGCAACGTTCTGAAGACGCCAAACAACTTTCTCAAAAGCTAGATTTTGAAAAGGGCGAAGCAATGGCGCTTTCAACGATTGGGGTTTTGCAATATCGTCAGGGCGATTTGGTTGAAGCTACTAAATCGCACATGCAGGCATTAAATATTCGCTCTCGCATTGGAGATGATAATGGTGTGGCGAGAAGCTACATTAATCTTGGAAATATTTATAGTGATCAACACAACAACGTTTTGGCGATGGATTATTATTTGCTCGCCGCCGAGATTCTTGAACGTGGTGCGGATGACGAACGACTTGCGATTGTTTATCTGAATATTGGTGGAATTCATTTGGCGAATAACGAGAATGTTGAAGCAGCCCGCTATTGCAGACTCACACGAGAACTTGCTGTGAAAATTTCTGATCCGTTGCTGGAAGCACAAGCGTTAAATAATTTTGGGGTGTGTTACGAACATCTGAATCACCTCGACAGCGCATTGTTGGTGTACAAAGAATCGTATTCGATTGCTGAATCTCAAGCAGAGAAAAATATGATGGTTGATGCCGGAATCAATGTGGGAAATATTTATCTGCTGCAGAAGCAAAACGACGAGGCGATTGAGTGGCACAAAAAGTCGGAAGAGATAGCGCTTGAAATGGGTTACGTAGAAGGCTTGCGTGGATTATACGAATGTCTTGCGAATGATTACAACGCCAAAGGAGATTACAAATTGGCTTATCAATATCATGTTCTTTTTAAGCAATTCAGCGATTCGATTTACAACGAGGAAAACAGTATTCAGATGAATGATATTGTTTCTCGCTTAGCCACTGAAAAGAAGGAAGTGGAATTGAAACGACTCGAGATGGAACTTCAACAACAAAACGATGCGATAGTAACTCACAAGATAACTTTGATTGCAGGAGGAATCGTTCTGCTGGTGATTTGCGGAGCCATCGTTTTTATGATAGTAGCGAACAAGGCTAAAAATCATGAAAAGTACCTTAAGGAGTCGCACGAAGCGGAGTTGAATCATTTGCGCGGGTTGCATAGCCGGCGGCAACCTCCTCATCCTTGACATGGAATTCGTATCTTCCGTTCCTGTGAAAAGAACACTTTCTTCCCGCACTTTTTTAATCGCGACAATTCTTGTTTCGGTATTGTGCTTGTGTAGTTCTGTCGGAGCGCAAATTCCGTGGAAAAAAGATTCACTTCTCCGTGTGGTAAAGAATATGCCACAGGACTCGAATCGTGTAAATACCTGGTTGAAGATTGACAAGGTTTACAACTCAGATGGCGTTTTTGATTCGGCAATTTACTATGGAAAGAAAGCTTTGGAGCTAGCCACTTTCCTGAAATATGACAAAGGTATAGCTAGTGCAAACGTAGACATTGCCGTAAGTTATTGGTACGTTGGGAATTTTTCGGAATCTCTCAATACCAATTATGCGGCATTGGAAATTTTTGAACGCACGGGCGATCAAAAAGGAATTTCCCAAGTGTACAACAATATGGGAATTGTTTATGCAAGCCAGAGAAATTTCAAAAAAGCACTTGAATGCTATCTCATCACTCTCTCGATCAAGAAAAAACTCGGAGATACAAAAGCGATGGCCAGTACGCTTATCAACATTGGATCAACATACGATGAGTTGCAGGAGTATGATAAGTCGTTTATGTATTACAGAGAAGCGTTGGTCATAAAGCGCAGCATGAATGACGAGAAAGGAGAAGCAATTTGTTTATTGAATATGGGGATGGTTCACGACAATCTTCGTAACATGGATAGCGCATTGTATTACTATGATGCGAGTCTTGCATTACGAAGAAAGATTAATGATCGTCGGGGCATCGTATCAAGTTTGGCTACTTTGGGTCAGTCGCACATAAATCTTGGCCACTTTGCGATAGCCGAAAAATATTTGCTTGAGGGCGATACACTGTCGGAAAAACTGGGAACATTGGATCTAACGCGGGCAATATGGTTTTCATTGGCTGCTCTCTACGACACTACAGGTAGATATCAAGAAGCCTTGCACGCTTTTCAGAAATATTCAATAATAAAAGACTCCATCAATCTTGAAGAGTCGCAACGCAACGCTGACAAACTTGATCTGAATTATGAGTTCGAGAAAGAACGCATCGCATTACAAAAAGAGCAGGAGAAAAAAGACGCGCTTGCGGATGAGGCAGAAAAAAGAAAAACAGTCTGGATGATTGGTGTATCGGCCGTGTTGCTGGTTGTTACATTATTCACGATTTTTCTCTTCACGCGTTTCAGAATTATCCGCAGGCAGAAATCAATTATTGAACAACAAAAAATTCTGGTAGAGGAAAAGAGCCGGGAGGTGTTTGATAGCATAACGTATGCGAAGCGCATTCAGTATACACTCCTGGCACACGATAGTTTTCTGCAACAGCATTTGCCGGAACACTTTATTTTATTTCAGCCGAAGGACATTGTATCCGGCGATTTTTACTGGGCAACTTTGGCAATCAATGCGGAAGAAGAAAAGTTGTATCTCGCTGTTTGTGATTCTACTGGCCATGGTGTTCCGGGCGCATTCATGAGTCTTCTTAATATTTCATTTCTAAACGAAGCGATTACTGAAAAACGGATTACAGCACCGAATCTTATTCTTGATTATGTTCGCGAGCGGTTAATCGGAAGTGTTTCACAGGAGGGTGCGCAAGATGGGATGGATGGAGTTTTGCTTTGTATTGATAAATCATCAGGGAAAGTAAGTTATTCTGCAGCGAACAACTCACCAATGATCGTTAGAGCTGGCGAAGTAATTGAATGTGCTTCCGACAAAATGCCGATTGGAAAAGGCGAAAGAATTGCTCCATTTAGTTTGCACCAACTTGATCTTAAAAAAGGGGATATGCTTTACCTTTTCACTGATGGGTTTGCGGATCAATTCGGTGGTGAGAAAGGAAAAAAATTCAAGCAGAGCCAATTGAGAGATTGTTTGGTTGCAGGCAGTTCGCTCGGAGTGCAATCGCAAAGGGCAGAACTGGAACGGGTTTTTAGTGAGTGGAAAGGGAAGCTCGATCAGGTTGATGATGTGTGTATCATTGGTATTCGATTTTGATCTTACAAAGGTTCGTGAAACTCAGACATGCGAAGTGTTGTGGTAGCGAAATTATTTTCATCTGCTCTGCCGGTGATGAGAAGACACAATAGGTAATGTTGAGTATGAAGCACTTTAGGATTTACTTTCAATTTGTTATCGCACTATTCTTGTTGTTGGGGCTGTGGTCTTGTGGTGGCAGCTCAGAAGCACCTCCTTTCGAGCAAAATCCCTCTGCCTCATTGAATGTTTACCCAAACTTACCCGGAACAACAGATTCGTTGTGGATGGTGTATAACGATACAACATTAGCCGACACATTTCGCTTTCATGCGCTCCATGACATTTCACGAAAACTCATTTATTCTAATACGGATAGCGCAATCGTTCTTGCAAAAAAACTGGAGCGGGAATCATTATTGGCAGGTGAAGATAAATGGAAAGGCAACGCGTGTATTCTGCAGGGAGTTGCGTATAAACTCAAAGAGCAAAATGATAGTGCGATTGCCAGCTTGAATAGGGGAATACCTTCTCTTGAAAATGCACAACATATTCAGGGCCTTGCTGCGACGTATACAAATCTGGGTTCTGTTTATCAGCGTTTAGGAGACTATCGTACATCGATTGAATTTCATTTGAAGAGCCTTGCATTGCACGAACAGAAGGGAGACAAAAAAGCACAAGCAACAGTTCTTACCAACATTGGTCTTGTATATTTTGACACGAAAGATTTTAAGTTGTCTCTCGAATATCAGGAACGATCACTTGCAAGCGCCGAGGCAGCAAATGACCCGGCAATGATTGGTCGCGCTTTAGGCAATGCAGGAATCATCTACGAACAAACCGGCGATTACCAAAGGGCACTGGAACTTCAGTTGGAAGCATTGGAATTGCGGAACGGTGTGGGCAATTGGAAAGACATCGGAGTGAACACGAACAACATTGGCGTCGTTTATCAACGGCTTAAACAGTATGATAAGGCCTTGGAATTTCTGAAGAGGGGCGAGAAGATTTGTGATTCGATTGGATATGAAAACGGAAGAGCGAATGCATTTGGCAGCATGGCAGAAATATGTCTTGAAAAAGGCGAGTTTGATCGTGGATTGGCACTTGTGGATTCTGTAAGAAAAATTGCTGCTTTGACAGGATTGCCAATGATCGAGAAAGAAGCGCTGAATTTGAAAAGCAGATTGTTCGAGAAAAAAGGGGACAGTAAAAGCGCACTCGATTTTTACCAAAAATTTATCGCACTTCGCGACAGCATCAACAGTAATGAAGTACAAAGGGATCTTGCCAGAAAGGAAATGCGTTTTCAGTATGAGAAAAAAATAGCCGCTGA
>CAZBYM010000269.1:0-6103 GCA_964495745.1 uncultured Chryseobacterium sp.
CGGAAGAATTGTAAAATCCGGGCCGAAGGAGTTGGCACTGGAACTGGAAGAAAAAGGTTACGACTGGATTAAATCAGAAGTGCAAAAAGCAGAAGTATGAGCATTGTGGCAGAAAAGGAAACTCTTACATCGCAAATTCTAAATGGCGTAGAAGGAAAACTTGCCTCGCTTTATGGAGATGCTCATTCCCGTCGCGAAGCGTTAGTGTATTTTCAGGAGAAAGGAATTCCTACAAAAAAATGGGAAGATTACAAGTACATTAATCCGGAAGGACTTTTTCGTGCCGGAGATTTTCTGTCTGATTCGCCGGTATCACGCGAAATTACTTCGCTGGATATTGAGCGTATGACTGTTGTTCCGGGAGCAGCTAAACTAGTGATAGTAAATGGAGTTTTTGTTCCTTCATTAAGTAAATTGGATCGTTTGCCTGCAGGCGTCACTGTGAAATCAATCGCAGATGCTGTTGTTTCCGACGAAGTGGCAAAATCAAATTATGCCAAACAAGCTTTACCGGCTTCTGATCCTTTCATTGCGTGGAACACTATTATGAATCAGGGCGGTGTTTTTGTACACGTCGATAAAAATATTCAGTGCGAAGTTTCTCTACACATTCTTCATATTGCGTGCAACGAAACCGCATCAACATTTCATCCGAGAAATCTGATTGTTGCTGAACGCGATTCAAGACTGGAATTGATTGAATCATTCGAAACGATAGGGCCGGTCAAGACTTTGACCAATGTTGTAACGGAAGTTGTTGCACACACTAACGCACATTTTGATCATTACCGTTTGCAAGTGGAAGGAATTGCAGGTCACCAGGTAAATACTACATGTGTGAAGTCGTTGAAAGGAAGCAACTATTCTACTTACACGTTCTCCATGGAAGGGGCTTGGGTTCGAAACAATCTGAACATCATTTTCACAGAGCCTCACACCGAATCGCATCTGTTCGGATTATACGTAGTTGATCAGAATCGTGTTGTGGACAATCACACTGTTGTTGATCATACTGTTCCTAATTGCGTAAGCAATGAATTGTACAAAGGCGTGATGGATGGAAAATCGACTGCGGTGTTCAATGGCAAAATATTTGTTCGTCGTGATGCGCAGAAAACAAACGCGTACCAAACGAACAGAAATATTTTATTGAGTGATGACGCAACGATCAATACCAAGCCTCAACTGGAAATTTATGCCGACGATGTGAAATGTTCGCATGGAACATCAACCGGTCGACTGGACACAGATGCATTGTTCTACTTGCGCGCAAGGGGAATTGGCGAGGCGGCAGCAAGAAAATTACTCGTTCGCGCATTTGCTGAAGACGTAGTTGAGAAAGTTCCGAACGAAGCAATCAAGGCATATTTGGAAAACCGCTTGAATCATGTGATGGGATAATTGATGATGACGAAAGAAGTAAAATCGACCATTAGTTACGACGTAGAAAAATACCGTCGCGATTTCCCTATTCTCAAGCGTGAAGTTCATGGCAGACCATTAGTTTATCTTGATAATGGTGCAACAACTCAGAAGCCGAAACTCGTCATCGATTCGATTGTCAATTATTATTCCGGATACAATGCGAATATTCACCGCGGGGTTCATCGACTAAGTCAGGAAGCTTCTGCCGCATATGAAGAAGCGAGAAAGAAAGTTCAGCTGCATCTGGGCGCAGATTCTGATCAGGAAATAATTTTCACCAGCGGCACGACAGAAAGTATCAATCTTGTAGCTCAGGCTTATTTGTGCAAGCGACTTGTTGCCGGTGATGAAATTCTGATCACTGAAATGGAACATCACTCCAACATTCTTCCCTGGCAGATTCTCTGTGAGGAAACGGGAGCGAAATTGCGTGTGGTGCCGATAACTGATTCAGGAGAGATCGAAATTTCATCAGTTGAATCTTTGCTTTCTTCGAAGACGAAGTTTTTTGCATTCACTCATGTATCCAATACGCTTGGAACAATCAACCCTGCGAAAGAACTGGTTCATTTGGCGCACAGCAAAAATATTCCTGTCATGATTGATGGTGCACAGGCTGTTCCGCATATGAAGGTGAATGTGGCTGATCTCGGCTGTGAATTTTATTGCTTCTCCGGACACAAGGTGTATGGACCAACCGGAATTGGTGTTTTATACGTGAATGAGAAAGCCTTCCCCGAAATGTCAACGTACAAGGTGGGCGGCGGAACAATCAAGACTGTGACGTTTGAAAAAACGGAGTACGTTGATGGTCCATTGAAGTATGAAGCGGGCACGCCGAATATTGAAGGTGCGATTGGTTTAGGTTTCGCGTTAGATTATGTGAACGGAATTGGAATGAGCAACATTGCAACGCACGAGCATGAATTACTTGTGTACGCGGTTGACAAGTTGAAGGAAATTTCCGGAATCCGTTTCATTGGCACCGCAAAAAACAAAGCGGGTGTTCTATCTTTTGTAGTTGACAAGATTCACCCGTTTGATATTGGAACTATCCTGGATCAGCAAGGAGTTGCGGTCAGAACCGGGCATCATTGTACGCAACCACTCATGAATCGTTTTGGAATTCCTGGAACTGTTCGCGTTTCTTTTGCACTTTACAATACGAAGGAGGAAGTTGATGTTTTGGTTGCTGCGTTGAACAAAGCTTTGAAAATGTTGAATTGAGATGACGATTGCAGAAGTTGAAAACGAAATTATTGAAGAGTTCGAAATGTTCGAGCAGTGGGATGATAAATACCAATACGTCATTGATTTGGGAAAGTCGCTTGCTCCATTAGATGAAACAAAAAAAACGGATGACCGACTGATTAAAGGATGTCAAAGCAGAGTTTGGTTGTTTACAGAAATGAAAAGTGGATTGATATATTTTCGGGCGGACAGCGATGCAATCATCACGAAGGGTTTGGTTGCATTAATGATTCGTGTATTGTCGGGTCACACCGCGAAGGAAATTATGGAAGCACCACTTTCGTTTATTGACAAAATCGGATTGAAGGATCATTTGTCGCCAACACGCGCAAACGGACTTCTCTCAATGGTGAAGCAAATGAAATTGGACGCACTTGCACTTAGTTCGAAGCGTGACTCTTAAACTCGGAACTTGGAATGGATAACTTTGAACTGTACTATTTATGCCAGCAATAATAAAAAGTAATGACACAGATCTCACGCAACGAATTATTGATGCGTTGAAATCATGTTTCGATCCTGAAATTCCGGTTGACATCTGGGAGTTGGGTTTGATCTATGAAATAGATGTCAATGACCGGAATGAAGTAAATATTCTGATGACGTTGACTTCGCCTAATTGTCCTGTGGCGGAATCCTTGCCTGCAGATGTAGAACAACGTGTGCTTTCTGCACCTGGAGTAACATTGTCGAAAGTGAAAATTACATTTGAGCCACCTTGGGAAAAGGAAATGATGAGTGATGTGGCGCAGTTGGAGTTGGGGTTTATGTAGTTCTGTCACTTCGAGCGCAGTCGAGAAGGACGGAACGCGCTTGGTTCTCGACTGCGCTCGAACTGACAAGCGCTAGCGCTACACTTGGAATTCTGTGAACAATGGAAGAAATAACAAACAAAGTCGCCAATAGTGGTCTCATCACCATCGATCTCGGAGAAATGTATCCGGAAGGCGAACGCGTTGTCATTGATATCAAATCGCAGTTGTTTCAGGAATTGATTCTGCGCGAGAAAGATTTTCGGGAGTTCATCTCCACAAATGACTGGTCGGTTTACAAAGACAAATATGTAGCATTGACCTGTTCTGCTGATGCAATCATTCCCGATTGGACGTGGATGATGTTGGCATCCGCGCTTCAGCCATTCGCGAAGAAAATTGTTTTCGGCGATATCGAAAAACTGGAGACAGTATTGTTCGAAGAAACACTTTCTCATTTTGACGCAGAACAATTCCGTGATGCGCGTGTTGTAGTAAAAGGTTGCGGCGATAAACCTGTTCCGAAGACAGCATATATCGAACTCGTACGAAAGCTGCAGCCTGTAGCAAAAAGTATCATGTACGGAGAGCCGTGTTCTACGGTGCCGATTTACAAGAAACCAAAGGCGTAGTCTTTTTTTACCACGGCGGCGCTGCGAACACGGCGCTTCCTGAAGATAACAGCGCGTTCGTTTAACGGTTTGCTTCGACCTGTAGCTCAACTTTAATGAAATTCCTTGGTGTTGCGTAACAGTCCGCATGAATAGAATTCTTCTCGCACTATTCTCCCGGTCTGATCGAAATAGTACCATGTTCCATCGCGAAGTAAAACATTGCTTGTCGCGACAATGCCAACTACAATTGTTCCTGCTTCATAACACAAATGATCGGTATCGAGAGTATCCCTGTGCACTTCATGGGCCTCAAAACAGTAGGGCAGATATTTTCCTGTCGATTCTAATGCCCCATTCGGATGGAACTTGTTCCATTTTCCTGTAGGAGCGTAACACGCATATTCACATGATTTGGAAAAGTAGGAAATTCCCTTGGCTGTGTCTTGAAGCGAAAGTGGGTTTTGAATTTTCCCCAACAGTTTATATTCCCCTCGTTGCATAATAAGTTGGGAATTATCCATATAGTCAATTGATACATATCCTGAATCGGAAAAAATTTCAATATGGCTGAGGTGCCCCTCTTCGTCCCACATTCGAAGCGTATCGTAGTACATTCCGTAACGCACGGAGTACTCTTCTGTTTTGATACCTGGCCATGCAAAGTCAATTACATGTCGATCCTGAGCTCGGCCTGTATCGCGCCATTGATAGATTTTCGCTGGATTGCCATTGTGGAATCTCCAAGTCTGCGTCTGTGTAACAGGGTCGAATGAGTAGGTGAGTTGAGCCTCACTTAGTTCGGGGAGCAATAGAATTAGACACACGAGAATACGCTGCATATAGGCATAATCACCGCCCCGTACAAAAGTCACTCACCACAAGGAAAAATTAAGTCGGTATTTATTTCGCCGTGGACGCCGTGTCGCCGCGGTAAAATTTCCGCGGCGCTACTTCACCAAAAACACATCAATCGTATTCGCCTGCCCAACGATTACATCAATAGTAACAGTCTGTGATTTGTAGCCAACTGCCGTTACTTCAACAACAACCAATCCCGGAGTAACACCTGGAAAAGTGTATTCCCCTTTCGTTGTGGTTTTCATTGTTGCTCCTTCGCTGAGTTCAACAGTCGCTCCTGAAATTGCTTTGCCGGAAGTTTTATCGTACACACCTCCGCGAAGTGTTGCTTTACCAACTTTTATGTCTTTCTTTTCGTTGACGAGAATTTTGATGAAGTCAACAGCGTAACCATCGGCAGCGCCTGTTGTTGCATCGTCAATATACAGCGTCAGGTTTTTCGATTTCAGCGAATCCAAAAAATCTGCCGGAACATTCAGCGTTATCATTTTTCCGATTGGCCCGGTTTGATTTAACGCGTTCAATGCTTTCTCAATAAACGGAGCGCGACGTCCATTAATGTACGCTTCGAAGTTAGAACAGAAAACGGGTTTCTGAAAATCATCAACGAACATCATGATGCTTGCAGAGGTAATTTTAGTTTCAACAGGAAGATTCATCGGAATGGTAAACGCAAAATTTGTTTTTCCATACGTTTCTTTCATCATTCCATATTGACCGCTGTATCCGTCTCCGCCACATGGTTCAGATTTCACTCCCATGGAAGATGGAAGCATAATCATATCAAATCCCAATGTATCTTTTGGATTGCGATCCCACGGATAAAAATGCGAAGGCGTTTCTTTTCCACTGAACGGATCGAAGTTTGCCTCCCAACCAAATCCTAGATTGTCAATATCTCCTGAACGAACCATCCATTCGGCTTCGGGTGTATTCTGAAGTTTCACATACTGTGATTTCCAATCGCCATCATTTGGAGTTGTTTGCGCGTTGAGAAGAAGAGGGCAGAAGGCAATTGCAAGAATCAGATTCTTCATGGGTCGTTAATTTGAGGCGAAGATAAGTGTTCTTGTTGAGCTGAATGCTTCACATAGCCTGCGGCGCCTTACACGGCGAACGGCGAAAAGGCGAAGGAAGAATAATGGATTGTTATACCATTAGCCATTATAATATAGTCTGTTATTAACAATCTGATTGTTGATA
>CAZBYM010000270.1:0-6060 GCA_964495745.1 uncultured Chryseobacterium sp.
CGGTTCCGACCCAAATAACAGGTTGTGGTTTCGCATTCCAGTCAACAGCAATATCACCAATGTTAATCTCATGCATATTATCGAACACTGGCGTAAATGAAGTTCCATTGTTGTTCGTGAACCAAACTCCGCCAGAAGCATACGCTACATAAAAAATCGTAGGATCAGCAGGATTCACATCCAGATCAACTACACGTCCGCTCATGATGCTTGGCCCGACATTTCTGAATTCAAGATCGGAGACCAAGGAACGTTCTTCGGATTGTTTTTTTGTCTTCAAACCGATTACGCGTTCCGATGAAGGTGTTGGTTTGGGTTCTGCACCTTGCGGAATTGCAGTTGTTTTTTGCGCGGATAGAACAACCGTACACAACAAACTAATAGAGAGAAATGTATTTTTCATATTGTATGATTGGAACGTGAATTTAGAAATTATTGCCGCAGAGACGCCAAGCCACAAGGAAAATCGCCAAGCCGTTCACGGCATGCTCTGCGTCTTAGCGTCTCTGCGGCTATTTCTCACTCACCCCAACCCCAAACAGCGCAAAATCATACTTCACCGGATCAATAGGATCGAACTCGCGAAGCTTTGAGGTCAGTTCTTCTACCGCTTTACGATCGTTTTGTGTTCGCTGAAGAATTCCAAGCGAGCGTGCCACATTTCCAACATGCACATCAAGCGGAATCATCAATGATGCAGTTGGAATCGATTTCCAGATTCCGAAATCAACCCCATTTGAATCTCGTCGCACCATCCACCGAAGAAACATGTTGATTCGTTTGGCGGAAGAGCCTTTCGACGGATCGGAAACGTGTTTTTCTGTTCTTGCAGGATGCTTAGTTGAAAAGAACACAGTTCGGAATCCTGAAATTGCATCCATCATGTTGTTTTCTTTTCGCAACGATTGAATAAAAACATATTCCAATCCGTTATGCTTCATATAAATATTTCTCAATGCACGAATAAACGCTATTGCGTCTTGACCATTGTATGTTCGATGCACAAACGTGGAAAGTTTCTTTAGATCTTTTTCACTTGCATGCATCACAAACTCATAAGGTGACATACTCATCAAATTCATGAGTCGCATTCCGTTCTTCACAATGGTTGGTCGTTGTCCCCAGGAAATAGTTGCGACCAGAAATCCTGAGACTTCACGATCTTCTTTCGAAGAGAATAAATGTGGAATGGAAATCGGATCGTGAAGAATAAATTCAGGACGATTGTATTCCTTCGTTTTTCTTTCCAGAAATTCACCAACCTGTTCAGTATTCAAATCAGTTGCTTTCTATTTTCGACCGCGATTGCGCAATTTTGTCGTAAAGCAATTTGAAAAATTTCATTCTCTGTTTTTCTGAAACTCCACTGATGAGTGTCGATTTACGAATAATGTTCCGCACCCAACGATCCGTTTCATCGTTGAATCCTGCGTTGGTTGTCGCCATTGAATTGAACGTATTGATGGAGTAGTAACAGACTTTACTTGCTCCTGCAGTAATCAAAATGCAGTTGTTGCCAACCATTAAATCCGAGAAATAAAGTTTGAATTCAGTGTTGTCATCCGCAGCTGGAGCTTCACCGGAAAACTTCACGCCTTTTCCAACCTGGCGCTCAAGACTCTTAATCATGGATTCAATTTCATTGATAATTTCCGTGGCGTCTGAGGCTGTTGCAAACAATCCAGATTCAGAATAATACTCAACTTGTTTCAATGTGCTGTTCAATGTATCCTCTGTCCAGATTTCGATAGAAGGAATCTTGTTGTACAAGTCATAAATCTTCTTCACTTTCTCTTTTGCAGAATCAGGAACCATTGCAGGATCGAATTTCTTGTCGTCATATTCAGGAGCATTCAAAATTGATTTGGACCAATAGAACAATTTGAAAGCAGAAAGTTTCGGGTAACGGAAGTGGTGAAAAATCGGAACATCTTCTGCACACCAGATAATTTCTTTTGGTTCTGTTTTCTGAATCATTGCCATGTGGCCGGTAAGAGAAGACAAGTACTCCTCAAATTTCTGGAAGTCGGATGAAAGGTGACTGTATTGAAAGGTCACAGAGCTTTTTCCACTTCCGCCTTGTGCGAAATGATCAAAAGGAATTCTATAATGAGCGCAGAGTTTGCTGACCTCATCAATTGTCAGCGCTGTTTCTCCTCGAATCCTGCGATAAGCGCTGTCGGTACTTACTTTAAGAATATCTGCAAGTTCATCAACCAGCGACATATTCGCTGGCAAAGACTCCTTCAAACGGGTGATAAACTCTTGCTGTACAGTCCTTTCTGGGTTCGTAACGGGAGTATTGCTCATTCTGCTTTTGTGTTGAGTATTTCTGGTGAATAACGATTGTTCACCAACCTTATTTGCGAAAATCGCAAAAAACCTCATGCCATCCTAGTGTTTTATTAGGCGATTGGGAAACCATGCGTTGAACCTGTTTTTCTGCGCAAAATGCCGTTTCTCCTCCTTTGCGAATGGGTATAAGTTTGCTCTGAACCAAACAAAACCACACCATCATGAAAAATCTAAACCAACTAAAAAAAGTGATCGCGCTTATTGCGATTGTTATTACATGCGGAAAGATTCAGGCACAGGATACCACTTCAACAGTTGCCGGTCAGTTCTGCATCATCACCATAAATACCGGAACTAAAGTTTCAGGTTACATGACTTCGAAGCAGAATGGTAAAGTGACATTGATTGATCCTGTGTTGGGCGCTCTTACGATTGATGAATCAAAAATCGAAACGATGAAGATTGCGGAAAATGGCGCAGAGTATTCCTTCATGATGTCGAACGGTCGTTCATACCGAGGAACAGTTGTAAGTCAGAATGAAACTGTAATCACAATAACAACGGAGTCGTTGGGCGAAATTAAACTCATGGTTGCAAACATTACAGATTTCTCAACGGGAAGTGCGAGTCTTCAAACTTCCGGTGATTCATATGATCATGCAACAAGATATTTATTTGCTCCTTCTGCAATTCCTCTTCGCAAGGGTGAAGGATACTACCAGAACATTATGGTGTTGATGAGCGGTGCGCAATATGGTGTGAGTGATAATTTTTCGATAGGTGGTGGTGTTTTGGTTCCTATCGGATTTTTTGGAACGATGAAATATGGAAAACAAGTTGGAAAAAATGCATATGTCGCTGGAGGCGGAATGGTTGTTACAACTTTCATGGGGCTTGGTTTCGGAGTTGGATGCGGATTCGGAAGTTTTACTTATGGAAATCGCGGAACGAATTTCACAGTAACAGGAGGATTCGGTGGAGTAGCTTCGGATGGCGATTGGAATGTTACCAAGCGTCCAATTGTTAACATCAGTGGAATGCTGAAAGTCACAGATGGTTTTTCGATTGTGACAGAAAACTGGCTTATTCCATCGCGCCGCTACAACTATCCGACGCGTACATACTCGACTTCATATAATCCACAACTTTCGCTTGGATTTCGTATCGGATCCGGAAAGCATTCTTTTGACCTCGCAGGTTTAGCACTCGGTGGGGAAATAGTAATTCCATATTTCGCTTACTCGTATAGATTTCACACAAACAAATCAAAAAGATAAACTGAATTAAATACACCAATTAAAACTCAGAACTATGAAAACCATCGACAACGCCAGCGAAACACAGTATTCACGAAAGAGAAGTGGCACAAAAATAATGCTCGCATTTTTTGTTGCATCACTTATGCTTGTAGCGATTAACAAAGTGAATGCGCAGCAAACACCTCCGCCAAATCAACCAAAACAAAAAGCAGTTGTACTAAATTTTGATGCGAAGAATGTTGGCTATGATCCTACACAAATGGGAAATCTGGTGCGCCTTGAATTGGAGAAGTTGGATTCATTTGATGTAATGGATCGTTATGATGTGAATTACCTGGTTGCAAAAAATAATCTTCAGGTCGCCAACTGCTACGGGAAAATTTGTCTGGGTGATCTTGGTCGTCAGCTTGGAGCAGACAAAATGTTAACAGGAAGCATTGAAGTGTATGGTGATGCCATCATTTATACCATGCGATGGATTGATGTAAAAACCGAAGCGATTGAAATTACAGAAGTGACAGAGTTTCTGAATTTGCAGAATGAAATTCAGAACATGACTACGGTAATGTTACGTGAAATGTTTAATCGTCCGGTTGAAGAAAATGTAAAAGCACAATTGGTGAAACCAGACAGTTATGAAGCACGTGCCCGTGTTCCTGCAACTGAACGTGTGCGTTTAGATGGACCGCGTATGGGTGCGACCATGTTTACAAATGAAACTGCTGATATTATCCGTGCAAGTAAATCGCAAGGCGGATTTGAAGCGGCTCCAGTTATGTTTCAATTTGGATATCAATTCGAGAAACAATACTTGGCAGCTGGTCAGTTTCAAGCATTGTTCGAATTTATTCCGATGGTAACAGGTCTGGATCAAGGATTATTTATTCCAAGTTTCACAGTAATGAATGGAATGCGGATGAATCGTCACGGATGGGAAGTAGGATTTGGGCCAACATTCAGTTTGATCACACGATCAGAAGGTGCGTATGTGAATAATGAATGGATTCGTCGATCAGAGTATGATCCAACAATTCATGGAGCAGACTTGGAATTCAATCATCGACTTGATAGTCGTGGAGAAGTGTACTTGAATTCAGCTTTCATTTTTGCGGTAGGAAAAACATTTCGCTCTGGAAATATGAACATCCCGGTGAACCTATATGGCGTACCAGGCCGCGATGGTTGGAGAGTTGGCATATCCTTCGGTTACAATGCGCGTAACTGGTACGCCTCCAAATAAGCCACATGGCGATGATGTGGTTCACCTTGCAGCACTTGTTGTTGTGAGGCACATGAAAAGCCAATGAGCTTTTCGGTCCGACCGGATGGTGTGCCGGTCGGACTTTTTAAACAATGATTAGTTGATTGCTGATGAGTGATTGCTCACTAGTTTGTCAACTTCGACTCCGCTCAGTCTGACAAAACGTAATCAAACAAGATCAATTCGTATTGAAGTACTCTTACTTGCATGAAGAACATCAACTAATCAACTAATCATTCATTAACTAATCGAATGAACCATGAAACCAATACTACAATTTCTCTTAGTACCGTATATTTTAGTTGCATTCGCTTCCTGCAGCGGTTCAAAAGATATTGATACACGGAGATATAATTCCGGTTATTATCACGACTTCAAGCTTGTAAAAAACAAAGTTGAAAAAACGGATCCTGCAGAATCGGCGACACCAGAAATTGTGAAGACTGATTCATTAACCGTCCTGAAAACGGATAAGACCTTGGAAAAAGTAAATAATGTACTCAAGACGATGATTGATTTATCAACACAGAAAGAGAATGTATACAAGGCCCATATGAACGAAAACCACGGAGTGATTGCTGACCGTTTTGACAGCATCATTGCAAAATCTGCACTTAAGGACACGAGCTGGTTTGCAGATACAATTGCACCGAGTGTTGAAACTGCATTGGCTTCACAGGCATTCCTGGGTTTTGTCACTATCGGCGCCATTGCAACATTGGCGGTTCCCGAACTGATCTGGTTTACTCTCATACCAACTCTTCTTTCTCCGATAGCCTTGTTGATTTCACTCATTGCGTGCATGATCGCGCTCAGACAACTCGGAAGTGGAAAAATTCCTGCATCAAATAAAAAATATTTGAAGTTGTGGGCAGTCATGTTATTGGTTAATGTTCTACTGGCGGCCTTAGTGATTACGCAGCAAACGTGGTTTTAATGTTAACCTCAAAACGAAATCAGAGTGGCAAAAGACCCTTGACCGGAAATGTAATATTATTCAAATAATGTGATCCGCATAAGCAAACTCAATGTAAAACCAAGCGATCCAACTTAGTACTGCAAAATGTATAATCACCAACAAGAGTGGAATAAGCTTTCTTTTTTCAGGCCACCAACTATGAAACGCAATAGCCAATCCAATCAGTTCAATTAACGGAACACCAAAAACTACAATAACCGTTGGGAAAAGATGACTGATCAAACTCAATCCTAACAACGTAGCCAAGATTAAGCAGAAAAAGGAGA
>CAZBYM010000271.1:0-6054 GCA_964495745.1 uncultured Chryseobacterium sp.
AACACTCAGGAGCTTTGATATCTTCCAGATTGATTCCTCCGAATGTTGGAGCAATCGCTTTTACCGTTTGAACAAAAGTCTCAATGTCGTACGCGTCAACTTCAATGTCAAAAACATCGATGTCGGCGTAAATCTTGAAAAGCATTCCTTTTCCTTCCATCACCGGCTTTGATGCCAATGGTCCGATATTTCCCAATCCCAGAACTGCGGTTCCGTTAGAAATAACTGCAACAAGATTTCCTTTTGCGGTGTATTTGTAAACGTCGTCCGGATTTTTTTCAATATCGAGACAAGGATCAGCAACACCTGGCGAATACGCCAACGTTAGATCCCGCTGTGAACTGTAAGGTTTGGTTGGAACAACTTCAATCTTACCTGGTCGGCCTTGAGAGTGATAATCTAAGGCTTCCTGCTTTCTGTATTTTGCCATACCATTGATTAGTTGACGTCCCTATTTTCCAGTCAAAAGACCTCATTTTTGAGAGATCATCCGGTTGTAAAAAACGGGAACGACGAAGGTAAGAAAAACGAAGGCTTGTGGTGCTTGGTTTTTGCACTGAAATAGACTGATAATCAGGCTCATTCGAGCTGAGACGCAAGATTATGTCGTAGTCCTTTCTTCCCACGCCCCCTGACCCCCGAAGGGGGAACCGCCAACGCACTACCCCATTGTGCGTTAGCGGTTCTCTCCATTGGAGAGTTAGAGAGGCGCGGGAGGACGAGAAACAGCAATCTGCGGCTAAAATCCTCTTATCTTTCTGCTTCGAGCATGAGCAAACGCAAACACATTGTCATTTTTTCCGGAGCAGGAATAAGCGCGGAAAGTGGAATCAGCACATTTCGTGACAACGGTGGTTTGTGGGACAAATACGATGTGAAAGAAGTGGCCACTCCGGATGCATGGAGAAATAATCCAACTCTTGTCTTGCAGTTTTACAATGAGCGACGCAAACAAGTGATTGAAGCATCTCCAAACGCTGCGCATAAATCGTTAGTCGATCTAGAGAAAAAATTTGATGTTACGATTATCACGCAGAACGTCGACGATTTGCACGAACGCGCCGGATCGAAAAACGTAATTCATCTTCACGGAGAAATCCGAAAGTCGAGAAGCACATATGATCCTTCATTGATTTACAAAATCAAAGGATGGGAATTAAATCCAGGAGATCGTTGCGAACAAGGATCGCAATTGCGTCCTCACATTGTTTGGTTTGGAGAAATGGTTCCTGAAATGAATCGCGCTCAAGACGTAACAGCAACTGCTGATATTCTCATTACTGTTGGAACATCTTTGAATGTATACCCCGCTGCAGGTTTAGTTCACGCAGCGCCGAAGGGCAGCAAACTTTTTGTAGTTGATCCGAATGATGTGAACGTAGAAGAACTCACGAATGTGGTTTTCTATAAGGAGAAAGCGGGTGTTGCGTTGCCTGTGATTGTTGGGAATTTGTTGGCAAGTATGCAATAGAGTTTCGAAACATTTAGTTCTATTCAACACCATGAACACTACAAGTAGACCATTGAAGATTATCCAAACTGCGATTCTCATTTACGCGATTGTTTCCTCTGATTTTTTGTTAAAAGCGCAAAACGTCAGTTTCCAAAACGTCTATGGAAGCACCGCACAGGAAGACCCAACCGACCTCATCCAATGTTCTAACGGAGAATTAGTCGCAACAGGAAACACAACAATCGGCCAATGGCCAAATGCAATTATTTTCAGAGTAAATGATTTGGGCACTATTCTATGGTCAAAAGCAATGACCTCGAATTCAACAGGAGGAATTTCAATTGAAAAAGGAGTTGAGACTCTTGACGGTGGACTTTGTTTTTTGGGGAGTTTTATAGATTACGCACCACACGATTCGAACAAGATTGCCCTTGTCAAAACCGACGGTGCAGGCCAAATCCAATGGACACAAAGTATTGATGGTCCATCTTCACTCGGTTTTTCATTTGCAAGTGATTTCTTTCAGGGCGGTGACAGTTGCTACTACATCTGTGGACATGAAAAAATATCGAGCTCTGTATCAATTCCGCTTGTACTGAAGATTAATCCGAATGGTCAACTGGCTTGGTCGAAAACTATTAATTGTGGTAATACAAAAGCTCTGGTGCTTGCTCCTAACAATAATGATCGTATTGCAACTGCAATTCTGGATTCTGTAAATGGAAATTTGATAATCGTAGAATTGGATTCTACAGGAACTTTTGTTGGTTCAGTCGATTTGATTGCTCCCTCAGGATATCCGATAACATCAGTTTCAGCAGCGAAGTTCGACACATTAAATCTACGTTACCTTTTTTGTGTCAATTCCGAAATTCCATACTTTAATGCCAACGAGACGAATTGGCGAATTTATTTTGATAGCAATTTGGCGCTTGCTGGCGCAATTCCCATGACCCGACCTGGCGACTCGCTACAGATTGTAGCTGTAATGTATTCTCAGCCGTATAAAGATGTTTACCTCTTGCATTCAAGAACAGGAGCCTCAAAAACATTGACTATGGATACTGATGCCATCCCGTTTGCCCGCGGAACGTTTATCGACACATTAACCAATTCCATGCCCGTAAATTTTGCATATCTGAACAATCAAGCGATGATGATTCTGTCAGAGACACAAATTGCCAACACGCCGGAAGATTTTTTGCTTACCAGGACACTTGACCCAATCTCAATTTTGCCTGATATTCCAATTGATGCATGCCATTCACTGGGCACAGGATCAGTCGCGGGTTCCCACGGCTTTGTCCTAAGCCCCTCAACCTATTCATTCAACAATAGCGCTGCCTTAACTGCAATTTCTCCTGTTGCAATTAGCGTATCAACATACCCAATGACAGTTTCAGCAAATTGCTCAATGGTTGGAATTGCTGAACTGCGAATTGATTCGATCACAGTTAATAATCTTGTAAGAGAAACGGAGCATTTTGTTGCCGCGAACTTACCTGTAGGATCAAGTCTTGTAGTTTACAATATGCATGGACAGATAATCTACGAAAGCGCGAATTATCAGAATGAACTCTTGGCTGCGCAGTTGGGAATCGGATTGTTCCTATACGAATTTACTTTGCCCGATGGAAAACGGAAAACTGGCAAACTGGTAGTTCAATAAAGTTCAGAAAATAATTAATCCGGTTGTACTACTTATTCCACCACCAACTTCTTCCTCGCGACCACTACTCCATCATTCACCAGCGAAATCGTGTACAATCCTTGCGCCCACGAAGAAGTGTTTACCGAAGTCGTTCCGGTTTGTGAATTCGTTTGCTCACGGTAAATTTCTTTTCCGGTCAAATCGGTAATTACGATTTCTGATTTCGCAGTTGAGTTCGACGAATAAGAAATGTTAGTTGTTCCGTTCGAAGGATTCGGATACACATCATTCAATGATCCTGCAGGAACAAAACTTTCTGCAATTCCAACAGGAGTTACGTTGTAAATCAGTGTAATATTTCCAGTATCTGTTGGATTGTTAAGATCATAAAACTTGTAACGCACAACTGAAATTCCAAAATTTGTTCCTGCCGCGAAATCTGCAAGCAACATATTAAATGAGCCTGTGTCCGTAATGAAATTGCCGGAGTTGAGTGTAGCAGGAATATAACACTGACTTTGCGGGTCATTAGGATCAGCATTGTGATAAATGCAAAACCACGCTGTTGCGCCGGCAACCAGATTCTCAGCTTTATTCACTTTGTAAGTGATATCAGTTGTTCCAACATTGTATTGGTTGAAATCGATCTGGTGTGATGCTCCAACTGCAACCCAATAGTAATTGGTATCGTTGGTCACATCATTTCCGTTGAAATCTTCGATCTCAATTGTGCTCTGCGCAGATAATAATGTCGGGAAGAAAAAAGCGGTTCCGATAATAACCGGAGCCGCTAAGGAAATAAGTTTTTTCATGAGTATAATTAGTGTGTAACTACCAAACGTTTTGTTGAAAGTTGTTTGCCATCTACTTCTAATGAAGTGAAGTAAACGCCGTTCTCAACTGAAGAAATATCCATGCGAACATTTCCTTCCGCATCCATGATATTCTCTGTCAAAACGACAGCACCAAGCATATTGTAGATTACCATTTTCGCTTCACCTTTTCCAAATGAACTACCAAGATTGTAGTTCATTGTGAACGTGCTGCTCGCCGGATTTGGCATTGGTTGTCCTACAGATGCTTTAACCTGTGAAAGATTGTTTACCCCGGTTGGAGAAACGTGATATTCAATAAAGAAAAATACAGAATCAGACGGATTCGCAGTATTAAAAACAGAATAGCGAACGGTCGAAATTCCCACGGTATTATCAGGCGTAAAATCTGTGATCAATAAAAACTGCCCGTTTGCAGTCATGTTAACATTCGAAGAAAGAACCGTAGTGGGCGTGTAACATAATTGATCCGTGCAGAAATAAAACAAGCTTCCACCAGACGCTTGGGATTGGACTGACTTTCTAACCTTTGCAGTTAAAGCGTTGCTCGTGTTGTTGAGTACATCGAAATCATGCGTTTCGAGGCTCGTTGCTTGATCAACATAGTATACAATCGTAGAACCATTTGCTACGGCGGCAAGATTCGCATCAACAACACTGAAACTGCTTTGCGCAGAAAGACCTGCAACTGCGAGTAATGTAGCACCAGAGAGTAATAGTTTTTTCATAATATCCTTTTTATGCGTTTGAGCTATTACAAACATAACGAATTAGAAGTGAAATTCAATGGCCACTTGTCGCTTCGAAATGCCCATTTATCAATTCTGAGCAAGTATTGGTCAAAAACAACGTAGAAAACAGGCAACAATACTGGCGCGATCTTTGTTTTCTATTGGTGGCTTATGCCTAATTTAGAGCACTCAAAAGATTAAAAACAATTCAGTCATGAAAAACATATTCTCTGGTTTCCAACTTGTAGTAGTTTTCTTTCTGTTTACCGCTTTCACTTTAAAGCAGGACAATGCGCAAAAACTCGCGGCAGTTGATGTAAAAGGTCTTGACGGAAAAATCGTGAATACGGGTACCTTCGCAAATGGTGGCAAACCAATTATTGTAGCTTTCTGGGCAACATGGTGCGCGCCTTGCAAAAAGGAATTGAACGAAATTGCGGAGGTGTATGAAGAATGGCAGAAAGAAACCGGTGTAAAGCTGATCGCAGTTTCTATTGATGATGCGCGGAATTCCTTAAAGGTTAAACCATATGTTGAGCAACAAGAATGGTTATATGAAGTTTATCTCGATGAGAATCAGGATTTCAAACGCGCAATGAATGTGAACAATGTGCCTCATACTTTTGTCCTGAATGGAAACAACGAAGTGGTATGGCAGACGAATGTTTATAATCCGAATGGCGGCGTTGAAGCGCTTTACGAAGAAGTAAAAAAAGTTGCCGCTGCTGCTTCCGCTCCAAAGCCTGAATAAAAGTTTATCTTCACTTCACTAAAAACGCTACCTAGTGAAAAAAATATTTACTGTTGTCCTGATTGGTCTGATCGGGTCATTCAATTTTGTCAATGCGCAGTTGCCTGGAATTGGTGGTGGACAAATCCATGGAAACTTCCAGTTTGACGCGCAATATTATAATGAAGATTCTCTTATTGGCGCTCCTGCCGTTCCAGAGAAAGCTCTTTCTAACGGATTTGGAAATCTGATTTACACCAACGGAAAGTTCATGGCAGGTATTCGTTATGAACATTACCTGAATGTAATGCAAGGTTTCCCAACTGAATACAAGGGAACTGGAATTCCTTATCGCTTTGCAACATACAATAACGATCGGTTGGAAATTACGGTTGGCAGTAGTTACGATCAATTCGGAAGCGGACTTGTATATCGTGCTTATGAAGATCGCGGACTTGGTTATGACAACGCGTTGGATGGTGCGCGCATCCGATTCAAAGTTACAAGCGGGCTTTATGTAAAAGGTGTTTGGGGTAAACAGCGTTCCTTCTTCTCCACTTCTCCTGGAATTGTTCGCGGTATTGATGGTGAAATAAATTTCAACGAACTGTTGGGGTCAAGAATGGATTCTTGCCAAACCACATTCATTATCTGAG
>CAZBYM010000272.1:0-6012 GCA_964495745.1 uncultured Chryseobacterium sp.
CGCTATCTCTCGTCAAACTAATCGTGCTGCGTGAAATTTTTTGTTCATCACCCATCGAATGGATTAGTATTTTTCCTTTCCGTAGAAATTTTCGAATTCCGGTTTTCAGAATTTCTATGCGTTGGGTTGTGAGCTCGTCCGACTCAGCACTGTCGCGCCAGATCACAAGCTCCGTAGCATCACTGTTGAATTGCTTCGCGATATACTTAAAACATGAGTCAACGGTGTATGGCATCGGAGCATATTCTGTGGTGTTGTGCTTGAAGTAAATACTCGGGAAAGTCATCCTGAGCTCGTTCTGCATCAAGCGGTCGATTTCGGTGTCCTGAGCGGCGAGTTGTGAGGAGAGAAAAAGGAGGAGGATTGTGAGTTTGGTGAGAGGTTGCATCAGCGTACGAAAGTTAATTAAAAGAGCTGAAGTTTCTGTAAACACAAAACTGTCTGCGGAGCACGAAACCCCGTCTATTGCAATTGTGCTGTTATGACTTCGTTTTTTCATATTGTTTCAACGCAACTACTGTCCAACATTTGCAAAAGAAAAACTGCATTATTTCTGTCTTTTAAGCGATGTACTATGGGTTTCAAACAGCCAAATATTTGTTCATTTAACCTTTCATCACCAAGGTCATGATTGTAGTCTATTACTTTGCCATTTATTTCAAATTCCGGATTATTATTTTCATATTCTTCTTGCCATCCGGGTAAATCAAGAAAATCATACTCAACAAATTCAAAGTCAGGACAATTGTTTTGTGTTTCATTAATTGTCTTGACTAAGTTGAAATTTGTAGTTAGCCAGCCAGCCCAAGGGCAACAATAAACTCCAATTGAATTTGGATTGCCATTCTCCGTAATAAATTTCTCAACTGAATTCTGAATGAACTCCTCTATTTGGCTGAAGTAATTATTTATGTCTACCATGTCTTATGCTTTGTAAATGTCTGTTCTAAAATGACGCAGAACGTTTTCGGGCTTTGCGATGGTGGAGAGTTTTAGCACTAAACTTCACTCGGAGAACTGCCCTTGCACCTTGTACAAATGTGTCTGCTAAGCCAGGAACCCCGTTATCGCAAACCCCTTGTTATGCGTTCGTGCTACTATCATTCGTATCACTTATCTTGTCTTCTAACTTCTCGATCGTCTTCTTTGCATTTGCCAATCTTGTGGCTATGTTTTTCTCCACCAGTTTTACAGTTGTCCACTTTTCTAATTTATGGTGCAAGGGCACAAGCAAAGCTGCAATACAAACTAACGCCAGCAACATTAAGACAGGTGAGTGATGAGTAATTCCTTCTAAGAATGGATGCAGTAATAAATTGAGAAATTCAAAAACCAACAGTAAGGCAACCACTCCAAAAAAAGAAATCAGTTTGGTGTTAGTAATAAAACTTCGGCTAAGAAAAAGAAACAAGATAATAAGAGTCACAAGTCCTATCGCAATCAAGGCATACTGGATATTTTGTTTGCGGTCGTTCTCGGACTTTTCTATATCTGCTGCTAACTCTTGCTGTCGTAATTGTTCATTAAACTCAAGTGTTTGCAAGCGAATAATGTTTTCGTTGCTGAAAACTTGTTCTCTTGTATCAATCATAATTTGCTGATACTTGAAAGCACTGTCAATATTATTTTCCTGTTTATAAAGTTTGGTCAATAACGTAGCGGCTTGCAGTTGCTGAACCAGTAAATTATATTGCTGATCAATCAAAATGGCTTTTGTTGCATAGTAAATAGCTGAATCTTGTTGATTGAAGCGTTCAAAATGTTCTGCAAATTCGCAATAGCTACGGGCAAGTATCCTGATGTTATTTACTTCTGAACTCAATTGAAACGATTGTCTAAAAAATTCAACTGCCAGTTGTTCTTTCCCCATCTTGGAATAAATAATTCCCATTGTTGAATGAACTCCTCCTCCATATACATTTTTGCCTTGAAATTTTCTGAAATAAGCAGCAAGACTTTCCTGAACATAGGTATATGCAGAATCCAAAATGCCGAGTTGTTCATAGCATTTTCCCTTGTCAACCAAAACGGAATTTAACACATCGTTGTCAGGAATGTTCTTAGTTAAATTTTCTGCTTTGGTATAATAGGATATTGCCTCACGGTAATTGCCAGCATTCCTGTTTACCATTGCTATACCAACATAAATACCTGCTGTCAGCATGGTGTCACCAATCGGTTCAGCAACTTTTAATGCCTTAAAATAGGTTTCCTTGGCATCAGGATAATTCCCTGCCCACCATAATGTACTTGCAAGGACACTTAATGCTTGTGCTTCAGTCCCGATTGGTAAAGAGTTTCCACTTTTTATACTAAGCAGCACCCCTTGCTGCGCATAAAATACAATTGAATCATTGCTCACATAATGATACAAGTCGCTTATTTCCCATAAGATTTGCAGTTTAATGCTGTCTGCTTTTTCTGCTTTCAGTTGTTGTTTCAAACTGTCAATACGAGTTTGCTGAGCGTTTGTAAGCGCAACGCAAAAGAGAAAAAAGAAAATAAAGCAGAATCTAATTTTTGTCATGTTGCAAATATCGGATTTGTCATGGTCAATTTCTTGTAGTTCAAAGTTAACAGGTCGCCCAAGTATGATGCATGACGTTTTGGCGACGTGCGCTTTTGAAACGCATTAGGTTTTTCATTCACCGAAAGTTAATTAAAAGCGAGGAAGGTTGAGCAGACCTTACTGCCGGTAGGCGAAAATATACTTCTTCGCTTGCACCGAGCATCGCATGAAGCAAATGTGCTGTTATGAGTAGTTTGTTACTTGAATCCTCGAAATACGCCGTCAGAATCTACTGACATTGAAAAATATTCGAAATCCATATTGGAAATGGAAAGATTATTTTCGACGCCCCACATTTGGGATGGTATGACACGAAATGATTTCCCTTTATCATTTTTCAAGGCAACACAAAGAATAGGGTGCTCAGCATGAGAAAGCGTTACTGAGTCGACGATAAAAATAAATGAGTAGACATAAGCCGAGTTGGTGTCTCCAAGAATTCGATCGTGTGTGTAATTTTCAAAAGATGAATCGTTGATAAATTCTACTCGAGCTAAAAAACCATATTCCTTATTGGGCGAAATAATTTCGGTGCAGATATTATTCCATGCAGAGTCATTCTGAAATGTGGTTCGAAGGACAATTGGATTTTCGGATTTCGGCAAGTGTGGCATTTCGTGATATGATGTGAAAGCGATACAGGATAATAAGACTGCTACGATTAGTAATGACTTGAAAATATTTTTCATCGGGCTGGTTTCAAATTACCCATAACTAGTTTCTTTACGCTCAAATTTCAGTACAAGCCGCCCACCACTACAAGCTTTTCGAACAGTAAAAGTTATCACCTGATCAAACTCACATGCCCCATGTACTTGTGCTCTTCACCCAAAACATCCGTCATCACAAACCGATAAACGTAAACGTCTTCCTGACATTTCGTGCCATTAATCGTTCCATCCCAACCGAGGAGCGGATCATGCGATTCGAAAATTAGGTTACCCCAACGATCGAAGATGAGCATTTCAAATTCGCGGATGCCGTCACCTTCTCCGAAGAAGAAATCATTGTTCCCGTTTCCGTTTGGTGTAAATGAATTCGGAACAAAGAAAGTAAACACCGCTTCAATACGAACAACTTGTTCTGTAGTGTCGCTGCAGCCGTATTGGTTGATGACGATTTGCTCAACTACATACGTTCCTGTATCCTGATACATGTGAGTTGGGCTCTGTTCAATGCTTCCATCGAAATCACCGAAATCGTATTCCCACATTGATGCTCCATATGATTCATCGGTGAAAATTACTTCAGGCCAAAGTATCGTAACGGGTTGTGGAGCATAGGAAAAGTCTGCAACGGGCTTCGGATAAACGACAATAGGGAAATTCATCGTATCGATAAACAAACATCCGTCTGAAGTAGTAACAGTTAACGCGGGATAATACGAACCGCTATCGGTGTAAGTGTGTGTTGGATTTTGCGTGTACGTGTAATTTCCATCACCAAAATCCCAAAGCCAGTTCGTAATGGTTGCGCCGGTAATTTGCGATGTTTCAGCAAAGCTAACTGTGAAATCTTCGCATCCGCTTGTTGCATCAGGCGCAAAGAGTACAACCGGCACAGGATATGTTACCACCAGTTGCGTGAGTGTATCAATACAGCCATATTGCGTTTGCACAATGAGCGAAACATAAAAACTGTCGTTGTAGATGGTGAATTCATGTTCAGGATTCAACAGCGTACTGAATCCTCCATCGGAGAAATCCCAATCGTAGGAAACAATATTTCCATCCATCGATGAAGAACCATTTGTAAACTTAGTCGTGTCGCCCCAACAAACTGTATTTGTTGTAAACGCTGCTGTTGGTTGTGCGTGTACCGTCACAGGATTCGTAATCGTGTCGCTGCAACCGCCAGTCGTAGTAACAATCAACTCCACATTGTACACTCCCGCAACAGCATACTGATGTGTTGGATTTTGCTGCGTGGCTCCGGTAAGATCACCAAAATCCCATTGCCATTGCGTAATTGCTCCTGCTGTATTATCTGTAAACACCGTTTGCTGATTTTCACAAGCTGTTGTTGCTGTGAACACCGCCACAGGAAGTGCATTCACCGTTATTGTTTGTGTGGTTACACTTACGCAACCGCTGCCCGCCCAAACTGAAAGCGTAACAGTGTACGTTCCAACTACTGCATATGTGTGCGTTGTGTTCTGATTGGTATCCAACGGACTTCCATCACCAAAATCCCATTGCCATCCTGCTATCGTTGCATTGTTGGTGGTTGATGCGTCAAGGAACGTAAGAGAACTATTCAGACAAACTGAGTCGCTTACATTCATGATGGCCTGTACGGTATTCACAACCGTAACAATATTAAACACTTGATCAGTACAACCATTTCCTGCAGAGACAATGAGCGAAGCAAGATAATTTCCTGCAGTAGCATAGGTATGTGTTACCAATGGACCGGTTGTACTCGTGTTCGCATCACCGAAATCCCAGAACCATGAAGAAGGAAATCCTGTTGAGATATCATTGAACGTTGTTGCACTTCCAACGCAAACGGTATCGTAAGTGAATGCAGCAACTGGCGGAGCTCCAACTGTAACTGTTCCGGTGATTGTACTGTCACAACCGCTTGTGTTAGTCACAACCAAGGTAATCGTGTACGTTCCCGGATTCTGATAAATGTAATTCGGGTTTTGCTGGAAGGAATTATTTCCGTCGCCGAAATCCCAATAGTATCCGGAGATCGGAGTTGGGTCTGTCGACAAATCTGTAAACGAAGTAATATTTCCTAAACAAACTTGTGTTGCTGTGAATGCCGGGAATGGAACTGTTCCAACAGTAATTGGTTGTATCAATGTATCGGCGCATCCTGCCCCATTGCCCACAATGAGAACAATGTTGTACGTACCACCAAGCAGATAATTGTGCGGAGGATTCTGCGTGTTGTCTATCGGAGAACCATCACCAAAATCCCACGACCACAACGTTGGTGAACCCGATGACGTATCTGTAAACACAACTGCAGAATTCGCACAAACAGTATTCGTTGCAAATGCTGCTTGCGGTTGAGGCAAGACGGTTACGTTCTGAATAATCGTATCTGTACATCCGTAAATATTGAACGCAACTAATGTCGTGCTGTACGTTCCCGGGTTAGCGTACGTGTAAGATGGAGATTGTGTCATCACCAACGGACTTCCATCACCGTAATCCCATTCCCATGCAACAGCAGAAGTTGATTGGTCGGTGAAATTCGTCACGTACGTGTGACAAGCAATTGTCGATGCAAACGCAGCAATCGGAAGTGGACGAACAACAATCTGATGTTGAATAGTATCAGGACAACCAACGGCATTGTTCACAATCAGAGTAACTGTATACGTTCCTTGCGTGAGATAAACGTGTCCGGGATTTTGCGTGGTGTTCAGCGGAGATGCATCACCGAAATCCCACGACCATGCAACCGCTGAAGTAGAAATATCCGTGAAC
>CAZBYM010000273.1:0-5956 GCA_964495745.1 uncultured Chryseobacterium sp.
ATGCGGAAATTTTTCATCACGTACTGGAGGAGAATAATCTACTTGCCGAAGAATCTGTTTTCATTGACGATTCTCTGCAGCATATTCGTGGAGCCGAAGCTTGCGGAATTCGTGCATTGCATTTGCAGGATCTATTAGCGCTTCGTGAATTGTTGGAAAAAAATGAGTTGACCTGACCAGGCAGAGTCTGCGTATTACTTTTTCTCCTGACAAAGTTCGATCAACACGCCATTCGTTCCTTTCGGATGAAGAAAACAAATAAGTTTATTGTCGGCGCCGTGTTTAGGGCTTTCGCTGAGCAACACAAACCCTTCAGATTTCAGCCGCGCCATTTCAGCAACAATATCTTCCACTTCAAACGCGATGTGATGAATCCCTTCGCCTTTCTTCTCTATGAACTTTGCAATCGGAGACTCCGGATTTGAAGCCTCAAGCAATTCGATCTTATTCGGCCCACTTAAAAAAAACGAGGTCAGCACACCTTCGCTAGCCACTTCTTCTTGTTTGTAAGGTGGAATACCAAACAATTTCGTGAAGAGCTTATTCGACTCTTCAAGGTTCTTTACTGCAATTCCGATGTGTTCAATTTTTTTCATGGATGTAAAAAAACCGCCTCGTCATTGGTAGACGAGACGGTTAATATCTTGAGCTGGAAGAATTATTGTTTAAAGAACTCTGCTGTCTTATTATCGTAATTCAGGAAGTATCCGCCCTTTGCAAGTCCGGTTACATCAATCTTGCTTCCAAAACCTTTCTTTACGATGTTTCCAAACTGATCGTAGATCTCATACATCGTTTCGCCACCTTCAAAAGTAATTTCTGTTTTTGCTTTTACAGGATAGAATTTAATTTCAGGGGATGTGGATGTACATTTTGCAACTGGAGATGTACGCGCTTGGCCAGAATAGTCAACTTGCTTTACACGGAATTGATTTTCTCCTGAGTGTGGAACAACAGCAAAACTGTAATTGTTTGGTCCAGCCGTTCCGAGACCTTCAACTTCGCCGATCTTCACCCATTTGTTCCAACGAAATTGCTCAATAATAAAAGTAAGCTTGCCTTGTTCTCCTGTTGTTGTCCACTTTAATAAAGAAGCGTTGCAATCAACAGTAATAGTAGAAGTAACGAAAGTAGATTTTGGTTTGAGGACTTCCGGATTCAGAACTTTCGGTTTGCAATCGTCCTTGTGAAAAATTTTGATCGTAACCGGATCTCCTGTTTTCAATTGATAATTACGAAGATCAATTTCGAATGCGCTTGATCCGATTTCGTCAGTAGTAATCTGATCATTTACACGAACCTCATACACGCAAAAACCTACACCATTGCTGGCGAATGGATTTTGAACGTAAACGTTTTTTCCCTGATAAGTTCCTTCAAGAAGGATCAGAGATTGTGCAAACCCATTGGCTGTCAAGCCTATGAGTGCAATAATAAGTACTAAGAGGTTCTTTTTCATCTTCATGCAATCTGTGCAGCGGATCCTCCGATTTTTGCAGGGCAATATTAACAGGTTATCGGTCAAAAACAAAATTAATAGGCGAATATTTTCGACAAAACGGCAATCCGCGTAGGCAGACGAAAATTCGTGCCAAACTTGTAATAAGCAACTGCCTAGTAAGCAGCTACATAGAATATTGGGCCCATATCGAATCCGCCAAAACTTGGTCTTTTAGCATAAAAACCCTAATCTTGCAGGTTGAAACTGGGTCGGGAGGCCCATCTATTAATCGTTCTGTCAGCCCTTTATATGAAAAAGTACCCCCTCTTTGTTCTGTTCGTGATATTGGCTGCTTCTTGTGGCACTGATCCTGCAACTGATTCGCGTGTAGCTGTCGGCAAAGGTGATTATCAACCGGTATATGGTGGAACATTAACCTATAATGAAACGGACAAGCTGCAAACGCTTTGCCCTGCACAGTTAACAGATGCAATTTCAAATCACGTTGCAACGCAAATTTATGAAGGGCTTGTAAAATTTGATCCGCGTACATTAGAAGTTATTGAGGGAATCGCAGAAGACTGGACAATAGATGAATCAGGAACACTCTATACTTTTAAACTTCGTAGTGATGTGAAGTTCCATGATGACGCGTGTTTCCCAGAAGGGAAAGGCCGTTTACTTACTGCGCAGGATGTACTATATTCCTTCGAATTACTTTGCACTGACAATGGACGAAATGAAAACTTTGGAACGACTTTCGGTCGCAGAGTTGTTGGTGCGGATGCATTTTACGACGCCGGAGCAAACGCCAAGCCCGGAACTCTGGAAGGAATAAAAATTGTTGATGAAAAAACAATTACGATTAAGCTAACAAGTCCGAACAATTCATTCTTGTACATTCTTGCTAATTCATCAGCGAGTATTATTCCTAAAGAAGCAGTTGAGAAATATGGAGACCAAACTCACGTTGGAACCGGTCCGTTTGTATTCTCAACAATTGCTGCTGATACTTCGCAGGTAGTGCTTGTTCGCAACGCTAATTATTATGGGAAAGACTCGTTGGGAAATCAACTTCCTTTTCTTGACACAATCAAAATTTCTTTCATCGACAACAAAGTTGCAGAGCTTGATTTATTTCAAGAAGGCAAACTTGATTTTGTTTGGGGCTTGAACGCAGATGCTGTAAAAACTTTTGTGCCACAGGTAATTCAGGATTTCACCGCGAAGCCGCCGAAGTACGTACTCTATCACTCTTCTGAGTTGGTGACACAGATGTATGAATTCAATACTACTCGTGCTCCTTTCGATGATGTGCGTGTTCGGAAAGCTTTTTGTTATGCAATTGACAGAAAATATATTGTAGACGAAGTCCTGGCCGGAGAAGCGTATGGTCCTGGAATAAATGGAGTTTGTCCTCCTGCATTACCAGGTTACAAGGCAAGCGATATCATCGGATATGAAAAAGTTGGCGAGTCGGATGCTGTAACAAAAGAGAATAAGATTGCAGAACGCGCAATGGCAAAGAAATTGCTTGCAGAAGCAGGTTTCCCTGATGGAAAAGGTTTCCCAACAGTTAAGCTGATGATCAACAGTGGTGGTCAGAACACCAGAGTTGCCGAGGCACTATCCAGTCAATTGCGCGAGGTTCTCAATGTGAATGTTGAAATAGCGAACATGTCACTTCAGCAAAAAATTACCAATTCAAAATTCGCACGCGCAGACATTCACCGTTCAGCTTGGATTGCAGATTATCCTTCTGCGGAAACTTTCTTGTCTTTATTCTATGGGGCTGACGTTCCAGACAGTACATCTCAGCCTTCGTTCCCCAATACTTCACGCTACCGCAGCGCAAAATTTGACAGTCTGTTCACTGCAGGACGCGAAGCAAAAACAATTGAAGAGGCTAATAAATTATTCCTTCTGGCGGAGCAAGTCATGATGAATGATGCGCCGGCAATGATTTTGTGGTATGACGAAAATTACCGTCTTGCACAATCACGCGTGCGAAATTTCTGGGCGAATCCGATGCGCTACTTTGATTTTTCTCAAGTGTATTTGAAAGAAGTAGCACAGCCTGAAGGAAAAGACAGTGCAAATAAAGAAGAGAAAAAAACATCTGCTGCAACTTTCATTTCAAGAAGAAAGCTCGCTTAGGTTTTTCTTTTTTCGAAGTAAATTATTTTTCATCCTGTTCCAACTCAATTCATTTTGGGAGAACAGGATTTTTGATCTGTAAGCAAACCCAAAATTATTCGAGATGAAAAATATTATTTTTCTCCTGCTCCTAGCTCCGTTTGCATTGAATGCCGGAGATAACGAACAGAAAATTGAAGCGCCAATTTCTTCCGTCATTGTTTATTTGACAGGCGGAGAATTCGCTCACAAAAAACAAATCACTTTTGCCCCAGGAAGAAACGAATTGATTTTCGTTGGGCTTTCTTCTCATTTGATTGCGAAAAGTATTCAGTTCACTGCGAGTGGCGATGTGTCGTTATTAGCAATAAGTAATCGTGTAGATTATATTTTTGGTCAGAAAAAAAGTGACGATCGATTAAAAGCCGTTGCGGATTCCATGATTATGATGGAGGATAAACTTGCTGTTACCAGAGGAAATGCAGACGCCTATTCCCGCGAACGCCTTATGCTTGAACAGAATCAGAAAGTTGGCGGAACAAACGGAACGACAACTGCGGAACTAAAGTTGTTCGCTGATTTTTATGTTCAGCGCTTGATGGAAATCAATGCTGAAATGGTGAAACTGAAACGTAAAGAAAAAGTGGAGCAGGACATTTACAACAGACTTGTCCAACAATACTATGCTCTCAATCAACGCGAGCATCCACCAATGGCTGAGATTACAATTCTCGTTAACAACGCAAGTGGAGCAAAATTGATAAGCGATATTGAGCTTCACTATGTTGTAAGCGACTGTGGTTGGGCTCCGAGTTATGATCTCATTGCAGAAGATGTTGGAAAACCAATTGACTTAAAATATCGGGCGAAAGTCTTCAACAGTACAGATGTTGATTGGAAAGACATCAAGATGAGATTATCTACAGCCGATCCAATGCAAAGTGCGACAGCGCCTGTTATGGAAAAATGGACGCTCAATTTTCAGCAGCAAAATCCGTACGTATATGGAAATACGCAGCAGCAGCAACAGCAGGAATACAATAACGCACCAGTTGCGTTATCCAGTCAGAATGTTTGGAACCAAGATCAAGGCAAAGGAGAAACCGATGCGGAACAAAAAAGGGTTGTAGAATTCGAACAGATCCAAGTTTCTGAACTGGCCGCAGAATTTGACATCAAACAATTGTATGATATTCCGGCGAATGGCCAACCATACATTGTAGATGTTACTGCTTATAATCTGAACGCATCTTTTCGTTACAGCTGCATTCCGAAAATGGAACGTGAAGCATTTCTTCTTGCGCGTATCACAGGATGGGAAGATCTGGATTTAGTAGAGGGTCCTGCGAATGTATATTTCGGCGGAACATATGTTGGTCAATCCTACATTTACACACGTAGTGTTGATGATACACTCGATATTTCTCTTGGGCGCGATAAAAAACTTGTTGTAACCCGGACGAAGTTGAAAGAATTCAATCAAGAGAAAGCTACGAGTGCTACGAAGAAAGAAATTTACTCGTATGAAATTGTTGTAAAAAACACGCGCAAAACATCTGTTGAAGTTGAACTCATGGATCAGATTCCGGTTTCGCAGGAAACAGACATCATTGTAGAAACGCAGGAGCTTTCAAAAGGAATTCTTGATCCGGCAACAGGATTTGTTACGTGGCGCCTGAATATTCCGCCAGGTGAACAGGTGAAAGTCGTTCTGACGTATTCTATAAAATATCCGAAAAGCAAACAGGTAAATACGCGTAAATACAAAACAAAAGCGCGGGCCAAGTTCTGATAAAAGACAATAATCCATTCGGCAGGAATTTTCACATACTGAGTGAGCATTCCTGCCGTTTCAATTTAAGGTGAGAGACCTCTATCGCATACTTGGCATTCCAGACAATGCAACAATGGCTGATATTAAATCGGCGTACCGAAGGCTTGCCAAACAATATCACCCTGACTTAAATCCAGGCAGCCGGCAATCGGAAGAAAAGTTCAAAGAAATTCTTGACGCGTATACGATTCTTTCGGATGATGAATTGCGCGCGCAATACGACAGAAAACGAAATGGATTTAGTTCACGCGATTTTTTTGCAAATAATACTCCGCAAGAAAAAAAACGCGACCCCGGGAAAAAAGAATATCCGCCGGAGTATATTGAAATGATGCGCCAAAGAAATAAGAAACGCATTGTTCGTCAGATTCAACGCAGAAAGAAAATTCTGCGCGGAATGATTATCACATTCGTGTTGTACCTGGTAGCAACTGCATTTTTCGAGTCATGGATGCAAGGACAGCGCGAGGCAGATTCGTCAAGGGTAAATCGACGTCTTTCCAGTCTTGTGAATCAATTCACTCAAGACAACAATGAAATTGAAA
>CAZBYM010000274.1:0-5948 GCA_964495745.1 uncultured Chryseobacterium sp.
CTACGTTTTCATCTTTCGTGGTTTCTGCAATCTTCAATAGTTTCTCATTCCACTCACTCATCAATGCAATATCAACGTTGGGTGCGCGAAACAAATCGGCCCACAATGGAAGATTCTGAATTACAATCGCTGAAACATCGCCCTGATAGGATTCATAATTATCATATTCATCAGTATGATGTGAACCACCCAGCGCGAGATTTTTTCCTGTGAATAATTGATGGTCGGGATAATTGCTGCAGTATAAAGTGATCATATCTTTCCCGGCCTTGTAGTGACAATCTTTCAACGATTCTTCAGTTACCGGAATGAATTTACTTTTGTCGTTTGTTGTGCCGGAAGATTTCGCAAACCATTTTACTTCAGTGGGCCAGAGCAGATGTTGTTCACCTTTGCGTGTTCTTTCAATCCACGGTTTCAGAGTTTCGTACGTTTGAACAGGAACATTTCGAATGAAATCGTCGTAATTACGAATAGTATCAAATCCATGTTTTTGCCCGAACTCTGTTTCTTTGCCCGAGTCAATCAGCATGGAAAAACATTCCGCCTGCACTTCTCCCGGATATTTCCGAAACAAATCAATCTGGTGAAGACGTTTCACCATGAGCCAGGATGCTATCGAGTTTAAGTAGCTCAATTCGTTGATGATTGATTAGTTGATGATTAATTTGTTAATGAATGCAATCAGCTACCTCCAACGGCCGGAGAGCCAGGACTCGAATTGGGTCAATGATTTTGTGTTCAGGCAAAACTCTTTCGTTAGCATTCCTTTTCTCGCGGCAATTGTTCCCCATTTTACATCGGTGAGACTTCCTTTCTCGTGTGAATCAGGATTGATGCTGATCATGACATTTTTCTCCATGCAATATGGAATCCACGTCCAGTCGATGTCGAGACGATATGGATGAGCATTCAATTCTATGGCAACTTCATTCGCCCCACAAGCATCAATTATTTTTTTGTGATCCAGTGGATATCCTTCACGTGAAAGCAAAAGTCGTCCTGTAGGATGCCCAAGAATTGATGTGTAAGGATTTTCTATTGCTGTGAGTAAGCGTTGAGTTGCTTTGTCTTTGTCCATTTTCAAGGTGGAGTGGACGGAAGCAACAATAAAATCAAAAGTTTGCAGAATACTTTCATCGTAATCAAGTGAACCGTCGTAGAGAATGTCACTTTCTATTCCCTTCAATATTTTGAACGGGCCAAGCTTGGCATTCAACTTTTCGATTTCTTGATGTTGCTGTAAGACTTTCTCTTCAGACAACCCATCAGCGTAAAATGCCGATTTCGAGTGATCACAAATTCCAAAGTACTGGTAACCTAAATCGCGGCATGCAATCGCCATTTCCTCCAATGAGTTCATTCCATCACTATATGTGCTGTGACAGTGAAGAATTCCTTTGAGATCGGTAACTTCAATAAGTTTAGGAAGTTTGTTGTGTTGTGCCAGCAGAATTTCTCCACGTCCTTCGCGAAGTTCGGGAAGTATATAGGGTAATTTACCAGCGGAATAGATCTCTTCTTCTGATTTGGCTTCAGAATTAATTTGAAAAGCAACACTTTCTAATTGTTTAAGATGCATTTCGGTTGCAGTTGATCGGAACAAGGCCGAATAAAATTCTACAGGACGGCATACTGTTACTTCAACTGGAATATTCAGTGGATTTTCAAATTCCTCAAGCGAGATATGTTCGTGGGCAACGAGAAGTTCGATTACGTCAATAATTAGTTCTTGCCTTCGAATTTTTCCTGTAAGCGAAACAAGCTCAGTTCCTGTTTGTTTCTTGACAAATTCGACCAACGATTGTGCCCAAGGTTCGGCAGTAGCGTAATGAAACTTCCCTTTGTTCGCCATCGAGAATTCAATAGCTTTCATTACGGCGTTCTGAGTTTTCTCGCCAAAACCTTTGAGTTCAACTAAACGATTTTCCTTGCATGCATAAAGCAACTCTCCTGGCGATTCAACTTCAAGTTCTTTCCAAAGCTGAGCAACTTTCTTCGGCCCAATTCCTTTTATCCCGAGCATTTCTACAACACCAACAGGTGTTTTGTCAAGAAGAGAAACCAATTCCTTAGTTGAACCGGTTTGTTGTAGCTCTTCTATCTTTGCCGCAATTCCTTTTCCGATTCCTTCAATCTTCTCAATTTCTTCTTTCGATTTTCCCTCCAGTTCAATCCCGGATTTATCTAACCGATAAGCTGCATTGGAAAGTGCTTTTACTTTGAATGGATTCTCGCCATGCAATTCCATGAGTTTTGCACTCAGGCTGAGCGCATCCGTAATTTGATCGGTAGTCATGGGTTGAAGATCGGGAAAAGAATTACGATTTACGAAGTAAGAAGTGCGATTTTTGGTTTCGTCAGATAGTTCGTAATTCGGTAGGTGAAATTTGTGCAACGTGCTATATATTTGAGGTTCGGCAATCAGGGTGAGGGTAGAGCAGTTTCACTCCAAAAAATGCCGCACTGAGATTGTATGGAGAATCAACGCATAGATTATTTTGTGGATGTGATTCTTCCGCTTGCGTTGCCAAATTTATACACGTACCGTGTTCCGCAGAAATTTAATACGGAAGTTTTGGTTGGCCAGCGAGTAGTTGTTCAATTTGGCAAGAATAAATTGTATTCTGCAATCATTGCCCGAATTCATACGGAAGTTCCAAAGTATACTGCCAAATTTCTAGAGACAATTCTTGACGATCAGCGGATTGTTACAGAAAGTCAATTGGCATTCTGGGAATGGATGGCTCAATATTATATGTGCACGCGCGGAGAAGTGATGATTGCTGCCGTGCCTGTAGGGCTGCGATTATCCAGCGAAACAAAAATTGTGTTGAGTCCTACGTGGGATGGAAATCGCGATTTGCTCGACGATGAGTCATTTGCACTTTTAGAAGCACTTGAGTTGAGAACTGTTTTGAGTCTTGAAGACATTTCAGAGATTCTTGACCGAAAAACTGTTTATCCCTTGTTGAGAAAGCTGATTGATGCCGATGTGTTAACTGTTTTCGAGGAAATCAAAGAACGTTATCGTCCGAAATATGAATCCTACATTCAATTGTCGCATGATTATGATGATGAAGAAAAATTGAAAGAACTTTTCGGCAAACTGGAGAAGAAGGCATTTAAACAACTTGAAGCCTTGATGGCGCTTCTACATTTGTCGGGAAAGTATTCCGGAAAAGAATCTTCAGTTAAGAAATCTGATTTGTTGAAAGAACTGAAGGGCGAAGGTGGGGCATTGACTTCGTTGGTAAAAAAGGGAATTCTTGTTCAGGTCGAGATTGAAGTTTCACGGATAAAGAAACACGAAGGAATTACTGTAGAGGCAGAGCTGAGTGCACATCAAAAGCTTGCATTGACTAAGATCAAAACTGATTTCGAAACAAAGAATGTTGTTTTACTGCACGGGGTTACATCCAGCGGGAAAACTGAAGTTTATACAAGGCTCATCAAAGAGCAGTTGGATTCTGGAAAGCAAGTGTTGTTTCTCCTTCCGGAAATTGCTTTGACAACGCAACTGATTGGCCGACTTCAAAAACATTTTGGCAACGCTGTTCTCGTTTATCATTCACGATTCAATGAGCAAGAAAGGGTAGAGGTATGGAATGAAGTTCGAAAGAATAATCCTTGCGTGGTGATTGGAGCGAGATCGTCAATGTTTCTACCTTATGAAAAACTTGGACTTGTTATTGTTGATGAAGAGCACGATCCTTCGTTCAAGCAACAGGATCCTGCACCACGTTATAACGCGCGGGAGAGCGCAATCTGGCTGGCGCGACAACATGGCGCGAAAACAATTCTAGGTTCGGCTACACCTTCTGTCGAAAGTTTCTACAATGCAAAGCATCAGTTGTATGGGTTTGCGGAGTTGACCGAACGTTATGGTGGTGCGGTTCTTCCTGAAATTATTATCGCGGATATCAAAGAAGCCACGAAGAAAAAATTAATGAAATCACATTTCTCTCCGTTGTTGGTAGAGAAAGTCAATGCTGTATTAGAGAACGGTGAGCAAGTCATACTTTTTCAGAACAGAAGAGGGTTTGCTCCAAGTATTGAATGCCAATCATGCGGACACGTGCCACATTGTATTCGCTGCGATGTTTCTCTGACGTATCACAAACATTCGAATCAGTTGAAGTGTCATATTTGCGGATACGCTGTTCCACCTCCTCAGCAATGTGAAGCGTGTGGTACAACTGATTTGAAATTGAAAGGTTTTGGTACAGAAAAAATTGAGGAAGAACTGGCAATTGTATTTCCTGATGCGCGAATTGCACGAATGGATTTGGATACCACGCGTGGGAAACATAGTTTGCAGGTTATCCTGAATGATTTTGAAACCGGGAAAACCAATATTCTCATTGGTACGCAAATGGTAACAAAGGGACTTGATTTTGGTAATGTGGCATTGGTAGGAATTCTGCATGCGGATCAAGTGATGAATTATCCGGATTTCCGTGCGCATGAAAGGGCGTATCAACTCATGGCGCAAGTTTCAGGTCGAGCGGGAAGGCGCGAGCGAAAAGGTGAAGTAGTCATTCAGACGTTCAATCCACAACATTTTGTAATTGATTGCGTGGTGAAGAACGATTATCATGCATTGTATCACAGCGAACTTGCTGACAGGATGCAGTTTTTCTATCCGCCTTTTCACCGGCTTATTAGAATTACAGTAAAAGGGAAAGAAGCTATGCTTGTGGATAACGGCTCTCATCATCTTGCTCAACAGTTGCGTCAGCACATGGGCTCACGAATTCTTGGACCCGAATATCCTTCGGTAAGTCGTGTGCGAAATGAATATCTGAAAAATATTCTCGTGAAAATTGAGCGGGAAGCGAGCGCTGCCAAAATGAAAGAAGTCATCAGCAGAACATTACTGGATTTCAAGACGCATGTTGATTTTAAGAAACTGCGAGTTGTTGTGGATGTTGATCCAGGGTGATTAAGCGGTGTCTGGTGCTACTACTTGTCACCACTTAAATCACTTAGGGGCATTGATTTTTTCATTGCACAAGGCAATTCTGTCAAGCGCATATTTCATGCCTGGTTTGATGGCCAAGGCTTCTTCATAAAGTTGTTTTGCTCTTAAATAATTTCCTCCTGCATATTGTGCGTCCGCATCACCAATAATGAGTTGATATCGCTCTTCGCTTACGACAGGCGCAATTTTCTCTTTGCATTGAAACACTTTGTCTTTGGGATATTGTTCTTCCGGTTTGGTTCGCGAAGCAGCTTCATAGTTGGCCTTAGCACAAGACCAGCTCCTTGCGACAAAGCAGGAATCACCACGGCGGAGCTGTTCTTCGTATAAATCGTCAATAGCAACTGCTGATAAAATATGATAATGGCAATTTTTTATCTGATCAGACGAGTATTGATCCTGTGGCTTCGCTGCACTAGCTTTTATGTAATACATTTTGGCATTAACCCAATCTTCTTTCAAAAGACAGGAATCAGCGAGTAAAATATATTTTTTGTATTCGACTCCTTGTGCAATCAACATTTTATTGCATAGATCGATGCGCGTAATTGGATATTGCTCTTTAGGTTTGATTGCAGAGGCAAGCGTATACTTCTCCTTGGCGAGCTTATAGTTTTTTACGTTGTACGAAGAATCGGCAGAAACAATATATTGCGAATAACGTTTCTTGTCCTTCTTGTTTTGCCCGTAAGAAAGGAAAGGTGTAATAAGGAGGATTATCGTTGTAATGAAACGCATGTGAAAAGATAGGGATTTTAACGGAATCTGAAAATGAGATTTGTAATTATTCCGAAGTTTCGGATTTCTGACTTAGTTCGGCTCGTAGCTGGCTCGACGTTTTGCTACTTCCATCATGACTCCATCCTGGAGGGCCAAAAACATACATGAATTTTGATTTCACATTTACAGGTTTCATTATATCCTTGGTAATATTCGCCCATTCGTGAAAAATTGTGGCAAATGG
>CAZBYM010000275.1:0-5946 GCA_964495745.1 uncultured Chryseobacterium sp.
ACCAAGTCGGGCTTGAATTCAAGTAATATTTCCTCTAGCCGCACCATGATCTCTGCCATTTGCGAGTTCGGGGTCCCGGGAGGCACACCAAGAAAATAATCAGGAACAAGTCCGAATTGTTCAAAAAATATGTCAGCCATTTGGCCGTCATAGTGCTGGCCTGTGTGCACAATCTTCAACTCGAGTGCAGGATAACGCGCTGCCACTTTCCTGAATTGAGTGACCTTAATGAAATTTGGCCGGGTGCCTATTACCGTGAGGATTCTTGACTTTTTCATTGGCGAAATAGTGAATGCAAACGCTGAGCAGTAATAAAACCGAATAACTTATACATCATTACGTAACCTCTTGAATTCTGCAGAGAAACGTGCACATCAAAGTTAGGAGCAAAAAGCTCATCATGCATACGAATTGCAATCTCCTTTTCCTTATTAAAGAGCATACGAAGCGATCCAAGAATAACTCCACCCAATTCCAATTTCCTTGCTTTAGTTAGCTGTTTACTGGAGCGTAACCATTTGAAGATGTCCATTCTTAAGCAGATGTATCTTTCCATATTTCCAACTGGATTACTGGTAGAAATTGAACCAGAAGATCTCACGTGTACTTCAGTCAAATATTTAGTGTCGTACTCCACTGTTATTCCGGAACCGAGTAAACGGAACATAAGTTCGACTTCCTGACTGCTTTTTTGGTTGATATTCCAACCACCACTGGCCACGAGGGAACTGCGCAAAAATAAATTCGAACATGTGCAACCCAATTTCCCACGTATGAGAGCAATCCATGGATCCTCGGTAAAAACCTGAACCAATTCCTTTGATTCACCATTGATGCGAGTGAAATTCCCAGCGATGAGCTCCACGCCATTTCTGCATGCGATGAGTTCCAATTGATTTAGAATCTTATCGGGCAACAAACAATCATCAGCATCGAGAAACTGCACGTATGTTCCTTGTGCCATTTCGAGACCGCGGTTTCTTGCTTTCCCTGCTCCTGAATTCTCTTGTTGTACAATTTTGAACAGGTGCTGATGTTTCGCTTCATACTGACGTAAAATTTGAATCGTATTGTCAGTGGAACCATCATCAATGCAAATTATTTCTCGCACAGGTATCCTCTGTGCGAGAATAGAGTCCAGACAACGCGGAAGATGTTCAGCGGAATTGAAACAAGGTATGACTACTGAAACGTCCATGTACAAAATATAATTTGCCGGAAAAACTGATTAAATAAATCAGAAATCAAATTTGTCTTTCACTTTCAAAATTGGTGCTTCAATCAATTTCCAGGATAATACTGATACAGTCAAAGTGATTGCCGTGAAAATGCTAAAAAGAACAATCGGGTTTTCAGGAACTCGTATTCCAGCTTTCACTGCACAATATGTAAAGAAAAAAGGAACCATTTTATGATAGAGATAGACTCCATAACTGATTTTACCAATGCGTTGCAAAACAGTAAGATTTAAGAGCGGGTCAAGCAATGATTTTTTATTATTGCTACAAATGAAAACCAAAGAAAGTGACATCAGCGTAAGAAAAAATGGCAACAGCAACGCATCTCTTTTTTCAAAATAAGTCATTACTGCAGAACCAATCAAACCAATTAGAAACAAGTAGTCAGCTGTGTTGCGAAGAAAACGAAGGATCGAGTCCTTTTGATAATACATGACCCATGCAAGCAAACCTCCTGCGCCTAAAGTATCAAAGTGAATGATAGTCATTCCCTTCACCGTACCTGTGTTATCGTAAAATCCTTGAAAATAGAAGCGCGATAAGACGCCAATAAAAAAAACAGTGATCAACACTCCCAATTCAGCGCGTCTCGGAATAAGCAAGATCAAGAATGGCCAAAAGAGGTAGAATTGTTCTTCTACAGCAAGCGACCAGGTGTGATTCATCAGCGGACTTTGAAATCCCTTTACAAAAAATACAAAATTCTGCGTGTAGGTAAAATAATTTATCCAGTTTTCCGGATCACAAATCCACAATCCGCCGAACATGCTGATCAAGAAAATTACTGTCAAGACAATGTAATAGACAGGAAAAAGTCTTAATGCTCTCTTGATAATGAAATTTCGTATCAAGCGAAACTTAGGCAAATGGACTTTTTCTTTTTGTGATAATAGAATAGTTGTGATGAGGAAGCCCGAGATCACGAAAAATATCTGAACCCCATTTCCACCATAGCTGAAATCAGGTCCTTTGAGATCAATAAAGTAATGCGCACATAAAACCATCAATGCTGCAATAGCACGAAGTGCATCAAGTTTTGGAAGATAGCTAAGATGCTTGCTCATAATCTAAACACTTGAAATCAGTTAGTCCAATTGTTCTAAATGGAGCAAAAATTCTTCAGGCCGTGAAGCCGAAGTCATATATTTTATTAGCAATTTTTCATCAGCGTTCCACCACTCTGTTTTGAGTAATCGTGCAATCAAATCTTCCGAAAAGCGGTACTTAATTACCTTGGCTGGAACACCAGCAACAATTGCATACGGCGGCACATCACGGTTAACTATAGCACCTGCGCCAATCACTGCGCCATGTCCTATCTGTACACCAGCGAGTAGTATCGCATTGGCGCTAATCAGTACATCACTTCCGATTCGTGTAACACCATTCGCTGTTTCATTAAACTCCGGCTTACTTGCCCAACCACGCCTTGGGGAATAAAATACGGGACTGGTACTAATGAAATTCAGCGGATGACTAACCAAACCAATTTTTACATCAAAAGAAATGCTCGTGTATTTACCAATCGAGTCACATGCACCAATGTACGCTCCTCTTCCAACATAACAATGGTCTCCAATCTCTTTCAGATATCCCGAAATCAAAACATTTTCCTCCATCACAATTCCTTTCCCAATGCTCAGTTGTGCGGGAATTATTGAGCGAATCTTTTTGAACTTTGATCTGGCTGGATAGACAAAAGCAAGTTTCATCGCTATTTTGAAGCGGATCCAAAGATTACGGACAGATCGAAAAAAAGTGCTCATGAATTGATTCGAAGATGTGGCTTACACTGGTAAAATAGTGATATTATTTCAGTTGTGACGAATGCTTGCATTTCAGTCGTCATGATTTTCATCCAATTTACTCCTGTAATAACTCGTTGACAATCCATGATTCCGATCGATATAGTGAATTGGAATCTGCAGTTCCGCTCCAGTGATCATTTTTCCCTCATAATCCTGGCCAAGAAATCGGATATCAATTTTTTTCGATCGCAGAATTTCCAACAATTCCTCTTCTGATGAATACACAAGAACCTCATCGACATAACGAACAGCTTCCATAATAAGTTTACGCTCCTTCAATGAGTAAATTGGAGTTTTCTTTTCAGGATTTACGTTTGTGTCAAATCGCTCTGCTGCATTCAGTGCTACAATGAGATAGTCGCAATGGGCACGACACTCTTGAAGCATCAAAACGTGCCCTGCGTGAAACAAATCAAAAACTCCGCATGCAAAACCTGTTATCATATTTTTTCGAGTTCAATCTTGATGTACTCCGTTATCTGATAATTGGCACTCCATCCGAGCAAAGATTTTGCTTTCTTAATATCAGCAAATGTAACTTCTGCTTCGCCTTCCCTTTTGTCAATGAATTCGACTTTGTCAGAAATCATTTTAGCAAGATCCAGCACACCCAATGTTTGACCGAATCCGATATTTATGGCGGTATTAGGTTGCCCATCACATTTTGATGCAAGGTAGTTGGCACGAGCAAGGTCGGCAACATGAATAAAATCTCTTCTTTGGAGACCATCGCCGGTTACAAGCAGAGGAAGATTCTTCCTTCTTCGATCGAGAAAAATTCCAACCACGCTGCTGTACGCGTTAAATTGATTTCCAGGATTAAAACTTCTTGGACCGTATGGATTAAAATAGCGAAGAGTCACGTAGTTTATTGGAAATCGGGTTGAAAGCAATTCAAGATATCGCTCAACCTCATACTTCTGGAAAGCATATGGACTCAAACAATCGATCGACTCTTCTTCTGGAGTCGGAATCTGTTTCGGTGTACCATAAACTGCACTCGATCCGCTATAAACAAACCGGGGATAATGCTGTTCACGTATCATAAGTTCAAGCAGATGAGTTGCACCCAAGACATTTGCATGAATATGTGCATTAACTAGTTCAAAACTTGGCTGAATCCTTGGTAACGCAGCAAGGTGAAAAACATATTTGAACGGTTTTAGCGTTTGAGTTGATTGCACATCTGCTTGCGAAAAAACAAAACGTGGGTTGTTCATATGCTCCCGGATATTATCAGCGCTTCCGGTAGAATAATTATCAATGCCATGAATTTCCCAATCCGTATTTTCCAGAAGAAAATCAAGAAGATTTGACCCAATAAATCCGGCAACTCCGGTGATTAATGCACGTGGTAACATAACAATGAATTGAACATTACAACTGTTGGTGTTCTATTTCCGAAACAATCGGTTCAAGCGATGAATAATATTATTTTTTGACGAAAAATTATTTTCCCATAACGGTCCATACAATTCCTGCCATGATTTCTGTAGCTGTTTTGTGTAAGGCAGAAATGACGCAGGAACAGTATCCGACCAATCGCCGAATCGTTCCAGATAATCAAGATACTGCTCTTTATTTAATTCATCACCATTCGCTCCAGCCGTATACGAAGTTGGTGACAAAACCCGGACGTACATGGGATTTTTTTTATCAGCGAAAACTACCTTTTTCCCTTTGTAATACTGATGCCACCATTTACTATGGTCGTTCTGCAGAAGGTGCGGACGACGCAAATCAGAATGAACAACATAATGATACTCGCCGTAACTGGCCAGTGCGTGTTCCGTTTTATGAATAACTGTGTTAGCCAGCCAATCTCTTTTTTGCCCACTTAACTTTCCACTACTCACATCATAAAATGTGTGCCATTGGTCGGCGTAACAATCGAAATCCAATTTGCCTGCCATTTCAAGCAACTCTGGATGAATAAGATCATCATCATCAAAGCGAATGATAAACTCAGGAAGATTTTTCTGTGCAAGCAGATAATCAACAACGAAATGCAACTTCTCCTCTTTGGTTCCTACAGGCACGTGCATGTAGTGACAATTTCCTTCCTGTCTCTTTTCATCACCAAGTAAGAGCGCTTCCCAGTTGTTCGACGATTGTTGCAGCAAAGAAGTCATGCTGGCATCAATCAATCGCTGCCTGAGCGGAGTGATGATCCTCTTAGGAGATTGAGGAATGATAAACAGAAATTTCTTCATTGCGTATAACTTTTCACAAACGCGACAACTTCCTCGAGGCTAAATGCATAGTTGAGTGGATTCGGAGTAATATTCTCTCTGAATCTCAACGTGTCTTGCAATCCTTTGATAGGTGGTTTTCCATTAAAAATAACCAGAACATCTGAATGCGAATAGGCTCCCATATGCACAGCACCGGAATGCTGGGTCACAATCAATCGCGAAGCCGCACAACATTTGATGACGTCTTCATTGCTCGTTGAAAGGCGCAGCCGAATATTCCCGTGCTCTTTTATTTCGGCCGACATTGAAGGATGCCCTGTTATGTAAACATGCTCAAACCACGGCGATAATGCTTCTGCCAATTCCTGATAATCCCACATTCCTCCATTGTTTAGCGTAAAATCGGCGCCTTTCTTTCTGGGAAAAATTGTCACCGCATTTTCGCGGGGAATAGCGTACACTTTTCGGTAATCAAATGCGGCTTGTCGTCCATTCAATTGCCAATTTCTGAAAACAAACCAATACCGGTCGTGATCTGTAAGATCCAGAAATGGTTTTCCGGAATGCAATGCATCTTTCTTGAAAGCCAGAATTTTTTCCTCTACATCGGCAGGAGGAACAACGAGATTAGCCATCGGCCGTACTTCCGAAAAGAAATCACGCAAAGGAAACCATTCGGCGATCATGCTCTTGCCGTTTTCATCG
>CAZBYM010000276.1:0-5945 GCA_964495745.1 uncultured Chryseobacterium sp.
ATTGAAACGTCCTCGGACAAATCAATGGCGAAGAAAAAAGTAATCATCCCGGGTGAGAGAAAGAAGAAGGCAAAATTCAAGACGCTGTGTAAGACTGGCGGAATCGTTAGCCTTTACGCTGCCGTTCAAATGGCGTCTGGCGTGGTACCGAAGAAATAATAATTCTCATTAAGATTTGAAAAGCTCACTTCGGTGGGCTTTTTTTGTTCGTCAACTAGTTGAATCGCGTGAATTCTTTTTGGGCTCTTTCATAATCTTCCGGTATTCCAATATCAATGAAGTATCCATCGCATGGAAAAGCATTGAATAAAAGAGTAGGGGCATACTTCCCGTAATAATCAAATTCAATCGAGAACGCTTTTCCTTTTTCCGTGAGATCCAGAAATGTTTTTCTGCGCATGGCATAAACACCGCCGTTAATTAATTGCGATCCAGTATGATCAGGAGACTTTTCACGAAATGCAGTGATTCTTTGTCCTTCCAGCTTAATTGTTCCGTACCGTGAACCATCTTGAACTTTTCGTAATGCAAGTGTTGCATCCGCATTTTCTGCTAAATGATTCTGAAACAATTCCGTCAGCGGCACTTCGAACAAAGTATCTCCATTCATCGCCAGAACATTTTCGCCCTTACACATTTCCATTCCAAGTCGGATTCCTCCGCCGGTTCCAAGCGGTTCGCGTTCAATCGCGTATTGCACTTTCATTCCAAGATATTCATCCCCAAACTGAGCTTCAATTTTATCTGCCATGTATCCAACCGAAAGAACCACACTTTCAATTCCATGTTTTTTCAAATGCAGAAAAACGTAATGTAAAAATGGATGCCCATTCACAGGTGCAAGTGGCTTAGGCAAATCAGCGATCACCGGCCGCAATCGCGTCCCGAATCCTCCTGCGAGAACAACCACCTCTCGTATCATGCGTAATTGAAAATTGAAAATTGAAAATAGTTCATGTCAGCGTGGGAAGAGCGTGCTTTCCACTAATTCACAAACCGTATGCCCCAACAACATATGACATTCCTGAATCCTCGGTGTATCCGTCGAAGGAATATTCACAAGATAATCGCAATGCTCTTTCATCTTCCCACCAGATTCTCCAGTGAAGCCAACAGTAATCATTCCCTTTTCTTTCGCCTTGATCAATGCATTCACTACGTTAGTTGAATTTCCGCTGGTAGAAAGTCCGATTAATACATCACCTTTCTGACCAAGCGCACTGATAAGTCTGCTGTAAACTACATCGTAGCTATAATCATTGGCCACAGCAGTGATGTATGAAGTGTTCACATGTAACGCTTCCGAATTCAATGGCGGACGATCATAATAAAATCGCCCGGAAAGTTCTGCCGCGAGATGCTGAGAGTCTGCCGCGCTTCCGCCGTTTCCGCACCAAAGAACTTTATTCCCGTTTTTGTAAGCCGCAACAATCACATCTGTGAGATCCGACACTGCCTTCAAAAGTTTCTCATTAGTAATCAGCGAAGACTTCAGTTGTACCGACGACTCAATTCTCGACTTCAGCGTATTCAGGTTGTCCATGTAGTTAATCCTTGTTGAGTAAAGGTAAAAGATTTCGTACGGCCACCGAATTGATTCAATGCTTGAGTCACTTTCAGCCGCGATGTGCCCGGACAATAGAAGAACATAAATCCGCCGCCGCCCGCTCCGGAAATTTTCCCTCCCGATGCTCCGTTTCTTATCGCCTCGTCATAAATACTATCCAGCAAAGTATTGGAAATTTGCGTAGCCATTTTCTTCTTGTTCACCCAACCCATATTCAGGACTTCTCCGATTCTGTTTACGTCGCCACGCAACAAACATTCTTTCATCATCTGCGCTTGTTCTTTCAAACGGTGCATGGCTTCAACTGCAATGACATTGTTGTTTTTTACATTCTCAACCTGATGATAAATAATGCTGGCGGAATCTCTATTCGTTTCAGTGAAATAGAGAACAAGATTTGATTCTAACTCACTCAAAATGTCCTCCTTGATGTGTAATGGGTTCACAATGACCTTATCATTGGCGAGAAACTCCAGAAAATTTATTCCTCCAAATGTTGCAGCATATTGATCTTGTTTTCCGCCTGCCATTCCCATTTCAATTCGCTCAATTTCAAATGCAGTATGGGCAATGTCATATTTACCAAGCGGAAGTTTCAGCCATTCTACAAATGCGCCAAGAATTGCAACGACCAATGTGGACGAAGTTCCTAATCCCGATCCTTGTGGAGCATCAATCCACGTCGTCATTCGAAATGAAAGCGGCTTCTTCGTGTGATGTTTTACTATGTGGTTGTAAACTCCGGATTGTAGTTCATAACTGCGATTACTTATCGGAAGTTCCAAAGCTGCATCGAACGAAACTACTTCTTGAGAATGGCCAACTGCAAATTCAATCTTTCCATTGTCCAATGGTTCAATTGTTGCAAAAGCATAACTGCTGATGGTCGCATTCAGAATTGCTCCTCCATACATATCGGAATAGGGAGAAACATCTGTTCCGCCTCCGGCCAAACCAAGTCGTAAGGGTGCTTTACTCTTAATGATCATATTTTAGATTTCAGTATACGTTCGTAAAGTTCTTCCATCCGCGAGACCATTACCGGCCATGTATATTTTTTCTTCTCCTCACGTGTAGCAACCACAAAATTTTGTTCGCGGTCGTGTGCGTAGAAATCTAAAATACTATCCGCGATTACTAATTTATCAGCGGCTACCACATACCCTGATTTTCCATGCTCAATGATTTCACCTAATCCTCCCACATCTGTAACTAGGGATGGTTTATCAAATTGCAACGCGATTTTAGTGACTCCACTTTGTGTGGCTGTGTGATATGTTTGTGTCACGAGATCACATGAGCTGAAGTAATATTTCACTTCTTCGTCGGGAATGAATCGGGTGTGCAGTTCAACGGAATTTTGCAGCTGAAGTCGCTCGATAATCTCATTGTAATAACCGGCATCTTCATAATATTCTCCTGCTACAATGAGTTTAATGTTCAGCGCTTTGATTCTTGCATCCCCCATGGCTTCCAGAAGCAAATCCAGACCTTTATATCTCCTGATTAATCCAAAAAACAAAAGATATTTGCCTTCTTTTTTCAGCCCTAGTTTTTCCCGTGCTTGTGTCTTGGGAACCGGTTCGCCAAACGAAGTGTAAAGCGGATGCTCAGAAAATGCGGTGATGGTAGAAACTTTGAATTGTTCTAAGTCCTTCAATACCGATTGCGACATAGCAAGAAATGCATCACAGCTTTTCAGGAAATAGTTCGAGAACATACGATCACCAAATCTTTTTTCGTGCGGAATGGCATTATCTACCAATGAAATTACTTTGGTATGACCATTTTTTTTCACTCGTCTTGCAATAGTTCCCAAAGCCGGTCCCATGAACGGAAGCCAGTAGCGGATGATCAGATAATCGGGTTGCTCCTTTCTAAGTTTTCGTCCTACAGCCAGCCAATTAAATGGGTTCACTGAATTAATAATTGATCTGATTTTCACTCCAGCTGGAACCTTGCGTGTCGTATCAAATTGTGACGTTCCCGGAAACAAAAATGATGGGTACTGAAGTGAAAACGAAATGATTTCTGCAGCATGGCCTTCTTTATTGAACGCTTCACAAAGCAGTTCATCAAAAGTGGCCAAGCCACCCCGCAGCGGCCAGGCAGGTCCAATAACTAGTATGCGTTTATGGCTCAAAGTGGTTCAAAGGTAAGGTTCTGTTTGTTCGAACGTCAATTTAGGGTAATCGTGCACTACCTGTGGAGGGTGATTTGGACATGTACGACAATGCGAAAGAATTATTCCAGCCTTTACAGACATCTCTTGACTCGCATGGAAGAATGACATATATTGCATCGTATTCTTAGTTCAACAAACGGAATCCACGTTGAGTTAATTCAGTCGAATTCCCCCTTGGCTGTTTGATGCTTACAACACCGGACGTTGAAAATCATATTTGGAAGGTTTCGCCGTGACCCTCGGCAAAGCCGAAGTAGAGTTTATTGTTGAAGCGCAGTTGAGTACGTTGTACTAATTGACGACTTACAGATGTATAAACTTGCCCAAATTGGGAATGGAATACAACACGGAATTTCATAAATTGCAATTGGTTCAAACACAAAAACACAACATCATGAAAACACATTGTTCAAAAATCATGAAAAACTTAATGGGGGGGGTAAAATCATGGCTGTGGTTCTACTTCTTAACTTCTCATCAACATTTTCAGCTCAGGCTCAAATAACCTTCGAGCGCTACTACGATTTCGGTTTCACTGAAGAGGGCTATGATGTGGTTGAATCTTCAGACGGTGGATACGTAATCTGCGGACAACAGCGATTGACGATTGGGGAAAGTCAGATTGTTCTACTCAAGGTCGATAGTCTAGGGAATCAGCAATGGGTTAAGTTTTATGGTGGTCCAGCAGAGAATAAAGTGGTCGCGATTACTCGAACTTTCGATAATGGATATTTGATTGCAGGTCACACTTCTTCACTCTATTACGCCTTTTATCCTTATCTCATCCGTACGGACTCTATCGGTGATACCCTATGGACTACCACGAAGCTATCTCCAATTCCAATCCTTAATCCGGGCGATTATGGAAATGGTGGTTGTACGGACGTAATTGAAGCGCGCGACAGTTCAATTTACATATTGTCACAAGTGGCAGATTATGATACGGCCACAGTATTTTTTTTATGTAAACTTCAGTTGGGGGGTGACACTATTTGGACTTCGAAGTTCAAATGGAATTTTTTGGGCCCAGATTTGTATAGACTCTCAGAAGATTTGGATGGCAATATTCTGCTTCCCGGAAGAATTCATTATTCTCTTCAGCCAACATTTACGTGCGGAGCGTCGCTTATTAAAACCGATACTACCGGAGATACGTTGTGGGTACGACAATATCCATTTTACACAAACAATTCAGGATTCACTTCTGTTGTTCAGACTTCCGATTCGGGATACTTCCTTACGGGAGTAACATACTGGGGAGCCGGAAACACGAATTGTTACTTTGTCAGGACAAATGCTTTCGGCGATACACTATGGACGCTTGATTATGGTGGCCCTGCTAATGATGGGGGTTGGGGAATTTTATCCTCTGGGAATGGTTATCTCCTTGCAGGTAATACATTCAGTTTCGGAGTTGGATCGTCGGATGTTTTCATGTTAAAACTTGATACGGGTGGCAATGTCCAATGGCAACGAACATTTGGAGGCCAGAATTTTGATAATGGTAATAGCGTCTTACAAACTACTGATGGAGGATACATCATCTGTGGCTTTGAAACAAGTTTCGGCAATGGAAATGGAAATATCTATCTGATCAAAACCGATAGTACAGGTTATGCACCAACTGGCCTGAATCCTCTCGCTCCTAAAAAAGATCGCCTGTCGGTATACCCAAATCCAAATGATGGCGAATTCACGGTCGAGTACGCCGTGCAGGAAAATGGAGTTCTCCAGATACTAAATATTTATGGAGTGCCGGTTTACGAATATGAAATACCGGAATATGCTAACAGCATTACCATCCAAAAAAATCTCCCTGCTGGTTTGTACTTCTGTAAGGTAACTGTAGGTGGAGCATTAGTCGGATGTGAGAAAATTATTGTGAAATAAAAATCAACAAACACATAAACACCTAATCCTTACACAATATGCAAACACTAAAAAATCCGCTGAACAGAAGAGCGTCTGTCTTGATTTTCTTCTGCTGTTTAATTGCTGCAATGTTGCAAGCGCAAAATCCTCAACTGTGAAAATGGATCGTCCCTCCGCAACAGATTTCTTTTCCTTCCTCTGCAGTAACGGTACTACCTTCTTCGAACAATGCGTTGGAATATAACGCTCAGGTTGCCGACAACGCCAGTAATGTCATGCATGACGTGAATGGCAATCTGCTCTTTTTCATTGTAGACGGTT
>CAZBYM010000277.1:0-5935 GCA_964495745.1 uncultured Chryseobacterium sp.
GACGCTATCCCAATTTGTTTCTAAAGCATCTGCGTGATGGATTTGAGCCGCTTTTTTTAGTGGTAAACGGACGAAATAGTGTCCAAATTCATTACTGATCAGCATGTTCATTTGATGATCCATCAACCACATTGCCACTTCAGCAATTCGAGCAGGAAATTCCTCAAATTCGATTCCGTACATCATATCCACATCGAGTTTCATGATGTCCTGGATATCAAGTGTCGTTTGCCCGTTTTTACGTGTAGCCCGGAGAATGTCTAATTCCAATAACCGCAATTCACGGTACGTAATCACCAGGAAGTTCCCGCAACCACAAGCCGGATCGAGGAACTTTAATTTGCTGATCTCATCATGGAATTCTGCCAGCTTGATTTTGCTTGATTTTACAGATTCAAATTCTTTCCAAAGATCATCAAGAAACAAAGGTTTTATCAGTTTAAGGATATTCTTCTCACTTGTGTAATGCGCTCCCAGGTTTCGTCTTTCTTTCGGGTTCATTACGCTCTGAAACATTGAGCCGAAAATTGCAGGGGAAATCTTACTCCAATCAATATAGCAGCATTCCAATAGGGCTTGTCGCATTTTGCTATCAAAACTTGCCGTTGGCAAAACTTCTTCGAACAATTTTCCATTCACATAAGGAAAGTCCGCCAACTGTTGATCAAGGTTTGTGAAGCGTTTATCTGTCGGAGTATTTAATACTTGAAATAGTTCTTGAAGCCTTGATGCCAAATCACTTCCGTCGATGCTGGTTCGTTGCTCCAGGAACTCTTGAAATTGCATTTTGTTGAAAATGGTAGTGTCTTCAGCAAAAAGGCAAAATAAAATTCTTACCAAGTAAACTTCCAAGGGATGTCCTGTGTATCCAATTTCTTCTAATCGGTCGTGCAATTTGCCCATCAGTTCAGCTGCCTTTATATTGGCAGGATCCTGTTCCTTGTAGACTTTCTTGGTGTAGCCTAATAAATAACCAAAATGGTGAACATTACTGACGAGTTCTTTTAATTGGAAACTGATAGTCGTGTTTTCTTCAAGGTCGTGAAGTTTGAAATACTCAAAATCGCAAGTCAGAATGTATTTCGGCAATTCATGATCCTTCAAGCCGTGGAGATAATCTTTTGCTTGTTGAAAGGCTTTGTCGAGGTTTTTGCCACGGCTTTTCATTTCAATTAGGATCGAACCCTTCCAAAGAAGATCGATGTAACCATCTGAATCATTAAGTTTCTTTACCCGATGTTCAAAGGTGGAAACACGCTTACTTGAAATGCCGAATACATTAAAGAATTCAACTAAGAAGGGCTTTGCGTCTGCTTCTTCGTTTGAAGTAGCTTCCCATTCTTTCGAGAAATGAACTGCGCGTTCCTTTATTTCATTCCAGCTTAGTGCCATACTATTTCTCAGTTAAATTTTAGGAATCTTTGTTGCTGCATCTTGCTTCATTGAATCAATAACCTTCGCATAGAGTAGGGTGGTCTTCAACTCCCGATGCCCAAGCATTTGTGAAACCGTTGCTATTCCTACGTTATTACTGAGCAGCAATACGGCGTATGTGTGTCGGGCGCAATGAAACGTAATTGTTTTGGTAATGCCAGCTTTGAGAACCCATTGCGCAAGCTTAATATTCATTTCTGCGCTATACTTCAATCCTTCAAACACGCGATCAAAAGGATCGCCCTTTTCCGGTAAATATTCGAGAGCTTGCTTATCAATTGGGTGGTATTCCTGCCCGTCAGTTTTCTGTTGGCGGAAAATAATACGAGTTCCCATTTTCTTTGAATGTTCAATGTCTTTCCATTTAAGATTATGAACGTCCGACCACCTTAGTCCCGTGAGGCATGAGAACAAAAAGGCGTGTTTGAGAATTTCAGATTTGCATTCTGTTTTCTTCAATCGTTTCAATTCTTCTACAGTAAGGTACTGTCGGTTCGGATCAGCTTGCCGGATGCTTTTCACACGCTTTACCGGATTGTCTTCCAGCTTCCGAAGTTCAAACGCTTTATTAATAGCTGCCCTAAACTTGTTGAAGTAGGAAACGCAGGAGTTTTGCGACAGCTTAACACCACGCCCAGGAATTTTAGCTGTTAGCAAGTAGTTCTTGAATCCCTCAACAAATTCCGGTGTTAGATCTTTGAACTTGATTTTCCCATTAGAGTAGAGCTTGATGTACTTGAGAGCGCTGAACCAATTGTCATAATTCGATCCTGTATTGTAGCGTTCCTCAAGCATTTGTTCATAGAATGCAAGAAAATCTTCATTCTCATTTACACGGGTTGACTTGAATCCGTATATGCCTTTTTGAATTTCTAATTGGCGTTTGCCACGCATAGCTTCCGCCATGGCAAGGTTTTCCTTGTTTTGTTTTCGGTCATCTGAAGTTTTTGGTACTACAAGGAAAAGCTCGAGGTATTCATACTCTCGTTTGCCCTGATTGTAAATATCGAGGTACAAGCTTGTTCTTCCAGATTGCATCTTGCGTTTGCGAAGTGATACTTTCATTGTTGCTCGATTTGTTGCTAATGCGATATGAGCACCAAATTAGCAACAAATAGTCGGAAAGCAACAAGAAACATCGAAAAGTAACCAACACATCCGAAGCCTTTAAGTGGTTGATAATAAATAAGATGAAAGGAAACGATAAAAAACGGAAACAGCTTCTACTTCCCGATACAAAACTTCCCAAAAATATTCCCCAACAATTCATCATTGGTAACTTCTCCAGTTATTTCACCCAGATGATGCAATGCCTCCCGAATATCTTGAGCCAGTAAATCCCCCGGAATATTATTGTTGAGTCCAGCCAGAGTGCGCTCAATAGCGGATAACGTGTGACGAAGTGAATCGGCGTGGCGAACATTGGTAACAATTGTCTCGCGAACGTTCACTGTGCTCTTGTCGAACAAGGCAACGAGTTTTAGTTTCAGATCGTCGATGTACAATTTTTCTTTGGCGGAAATAAATAAAACCTCAAGTTCTTCGAATTCTTTTTGCACTTCATTGAAATCCATCCGGTCAATCTGATTGCCGATAAGAACGAGCTGCGCATTGTTCAAGTGCTTTTTCACTTCTGCTAGTTCCAGATTGAGTTCGCCACGCGTCATTTCATGTACATCGAACAAATAGAGTACAATTGAAGACTGACGAATCTTCTCATAGGAACGCTCAACGCCCATTGATTCCACCGCGTCTGTTGTATTTCGAAGTCCGGCCGTATCAATGAAACGGTAAAGAATTCCATCAATGGTAATTTCATCTTCAATTGTATCGCGTGTTGTGCCTGCAATTTCGCTTACAATTGCGCGCTCTTCGTCAAGCAACGCATTCAACAAAGTAGATTTTCCTGCATTCGGTTTTCCAACAATCGCAACTGGAATTCCATTCTTGATTACGTTACCTACTTCGAATGAATCGAGCAAGCGACGCAGAAGTTTATCAATCGTCAATAATAAATTTCGCAAGTCATCGCGATTCGCAAATTCGACATCTTCTTCACTGAAATCGAGTTCGAGTTCTATAAGTGATGCGAAGTTGAGCAGATGCTCGCGCAGGATTCTGATTTTCTCGGAAAAGCCTCCGCGCATTTGTTCCATTGCCACCTGATGAGAAGTTGCACTTTGAGATGCAACAAGATCTGCGATAGCTTCTGCTTGCGATAAGTCAACTTTCCCGTGCATGAAGGCACGCATGGAGAATTCTCCTGCATGAGCAAGTCTTGCGCCTCTTTTGTTCAGAAGGAGCAAAAGTTGCTGCTGAATAAAAATGGATCCGTGACAAGAAATTTCTACGCTGTCTTCACCAGTGAAAGAATGTGGTGCTTTGAATAGTGTCACCAATACTTCGTCGAGGATGTAATCACCTTCAGCAATGTATCCAAAGTGAACTGTATTTCCTGGTTTGTCGGAAAGTGTTTTTGGCTTGAGTTGTTTGTCACGAAACACTGACTCAACAATCTTGATAGCCTTAGAACCGGAAAGCCGAACAATGGCTATTGCCGCAGAGCCATGTGCTGTAGCCAAAGCGGATATGGTGTCTTCGCGGTTGTAGTGCATATGGGACTAAGTTAACAAAAAAGAGAAGGAGAATCTAAGTGATGCTGGAAGAGGTTTTTATCTCTGTCACAATGCAGGATTATTTTGCTTATCGCTGAAGGCCCTTTACACAGATTACACAGATTCTAAGGCATTAAGAATCGTATGAAATCTGTGTTACAGGATAATGAGTTACAACACTATTCTGGCTCATTGCTTGGTTTTTCTTATTTTCACTCAAATTAATGTGCATGAAAAACGGGATTCTCTTTATTGCAGCGATGTTAGTGTTTGTCTTTTCAGAGGACGGATACGCGCAGGACTTGCGCAACGCCAGTGGTTCTTATTGGGGAACAGTAGAAACCGACGGCGATGTTCGTAATGCCAGCGGAAGTTACCGTGGAGTATTTGAAAGTGATGGAGATATCCGAAACGCATCGGGAACTTATGTGGGCGTTATCGAAACTGATGGCGATATCAGAAATTCATCCGGATCTTATATGGGCGTTGTTGAAGCGGATGGAGATGTACGCAATTCTTCCGGAACATATCTCGGAGTAATTGAGGATGATGGTGATGTGAGGAATGCTTCAGGAACTTACATTGGTTCAGCAAAGGGAATCGATAAACGAAGAGCGGCTTGTTTGTTTTTCTTTTTCAATATGGAGACGTGGTAGAAAGAAACCGGAGTTGTTACAATCTTGCAAATTGACATCATGAATAAAGGATTCCTTCTGGCTTTGACATTTGCTCTGCTACTCTGTGGTGATTGCTTCGCGCAAAAGTCGAAACGGGATTCAAATATTGATTCGCTCACACTGGTAATTGAGAACAATCCGGAAGATACCTTAAAGGTTAGAGCGTATAACGACCTCACCTGGGAATTGAAAAATCGCGGGAAATATGATTTGTCCGTTCATTACGGTTGGCGAGGAATAGCGTTGTGTAAAAAACTGAATGATACTATTGGTCTTGCTGCGTTGTATAGCAATATTGGGGTCTCGTATTTCAGAAAAGGTTCTTATGATTCTGCAGAATACTATCATAAGCTGGCAATCAGCATTTGTGAAATTCTTGGCGAAACATCGCGAATTGGTATGGGATACAATAATCTGGGTCTGGTTAATCTTGATCGTGGAAATTATCCGTTGGCGTTGAAGTATTTTTTGCAGAGTTTGGCAATTAAGGAAAAATTAGGAGAGGAAGGTGGAGCAGTTGCAGCTCTGGGAAATATTGGAATAGTGTATAATGCATTGGAACTGCCGGATACTTCACTGAAATATTTTGAGCGCGCTCTGGCGATAGCAATCCGCATTGATGATAAACGGGCAATTTCTTTTTCCAATAATAACATTGGCGCTATCTGGTTCAAGAAGAAACAATATGACAAAGCCCTCACGTATTTTCATGCGGCTTTAAAAATTAAAATGGAAATAAAGGAAGGGCGTGGAATTGCAGGAACGCGTGCGAACATTGCTTCTGTTTATGCAGAACAAGGATTGTATGAAGAAGCACTCGTGGAATTTGACTCCGCCTTGACATTCTACAGGAAGATGGGTGATGGTGAAGGCATTTCTTCTACGTTGAATCTGAAGGGTAATACGTTGCGCAAGATGAAACTGCTGGATGAATCTAGATTATGTTTCAGTGAAGCACATGAAATGGCAACGAAAGATGGAAATCTTCCTGAAGTTCAGAATGCTGCCGAGGGACTTGCAATGGTTTACGACGAGAAAGGCGATTTCGCTTCAGCGTATAAATACTATAAGCAATACTCAGAACTAAAGGATTCGCTTACGAGTCAGGAAACAACGCGTAAAGCTGTAACTACACAACTGAGTTACGAATATGAAAAGAAAGAAGCGGTAAAGGTTGCTGAAGAAGAAGCGAAGGAACTAATCCGGCAG
>CAZBYM010000278.1:0-5921 GCA_964495745.1 uncultured Chryseobacterium sp.
ACCGATAGTCATGGATGTAATCGCGTTAATGAAAATCGGAGCGGCAGATTTTGCTGCTTCTTCTGCAGCACGATTCAACGTCTCTTCAAACTTTGTGATCTGAGCAGTCATTCCCAATTTCACCGCATTGTCTTTCACTTTTTGCGCAGCAGGTGGAAAAGGGATGAAAATTGCCGGATTCTTGAAGAAACCATCAGGCTTCGAAGCAGAACCTGTTGATTTGTTCGTTCCTTGTTTAAGAGCCTCTTTCAGACCATTGATGGCTTCCCCATTTGTCAATGGAGATGCACCAACACCTGTTCCACCAAGTGTGTTGGACGCGTCGGTTGCAAGTTTTTGCAAATCTTTGCAGGCAACAAACCCTATGCTGCTTACGAGTAGAAATACTGCTATTTTTTTCATGGCTATAATATGTGCTTTATTCAGATTTATGTCGTTCTGACAAACATACAAATTGTTTGCCAAGATTGTCTCGGAGCTACATTCCCACAATTTTTCAGGGTAAATTTGTCACATGAACGCTGAAATCATCACAATCGGAGATGAATTGCTCATTGGTCAAGTTGTCGACACAAATTCGGCCTGGATGGGTCAACAGTTAACTTTCAACGGAATTCGAGTGGTGCAGAAAACTGCAGTTTCCGACAAACCTGAGAATATCATCGCTGCTTTGGATCAGGCAAAATCCCGAGCGGAAATTATTCTACTTACTGGCGGACTCGGTCCAACAAAAGATGATCTCACGAAAATAACTCTCGCAAAGTATTTCGGGATGAAAATGCGGCTTGATGTTGAAGTTGAAAAGGACATCGTTGAAATATTCCGAAAGTTTGGGCGTGAAATTACAGACACGAACAGGACTCAAGCTGAAGTTCCGGATGGTTGCGAAGTAATTCGTAATCCGAATGGAACAGCGCCCGGAATGTGGTTCAATTTCGACCAAAAAATTATTGTTTCTATGCCGGGAGTTCCATACGAGATGAAAGCGATGTTCACGGAAAGTATTTTACCAAAACTCCGAAATCAATTTTCGTTACCGGCGATTTATCATCGTACGGTGATGACGCAAGGAATTGGAGAGTCATGGCTTTCCGATACGTTGGAGCAATGGGAAGCTTCACTGAAAGGGGAAAACATTGGCCTGGCTTATTTGCCTTCTCCCGGAATTGTTCGGTTACGGCTTACTGCATACGGTGATGACAAAAACGAATTGCAGAAAAAAGTTGATCGCAAGATTTCCGAACTTCCCGCAATCATTGGCAAATATATTTTCGCTACGGAAGACATTTCATTAGAAAAAGTTGTTGGAAAACTTTTACTCGAAAGAAATCAAACACTGGTTACTGCAGAAAGTTGCACCGGAGGATTTATCGCACACTTAATCACTTCAATTCCTGGGAGCTCTTCTTTTTTTCTCGGAAGCACTGTTACGTATGCCAATGAAGCCAAATCAAGTTTGCTGGACATTCCGCAGGAGCTCATAAACAGGAACGGTGCTGTGAGTGAAGATGTAGTAAAGGCGATGGCGAAAAATGTTCGCGAAAAACTCGGAGCAGATTATTCGATTTCAACTTCGGGAATCGCGGGACCAACGGGCGGTACTCCGGAAAAACCTGTTGGAACAATCTGGATCGCTGTTGCTTCAAAAAATGGAGTAGAGGCCAAGCTGTTTCAGTTTGGGGATAACCGTGAAAGAAATATCATTCGTACGGCGCAAGCAGGGTTGATGATGTTGTTAAACAGTTGTCAGCGTCAATAGTCAGTAGTCAGAAGGTGAGACGGAGAAGAATTTATTTTTGAAGACTCTTATTTCAGAATCAGCGAGCAATGTAGACGACTACCAACTGACACTGACAACTGACTACTTTTTCTTCTTCGGTGCTTTATAAATAATCAACGTCTGCCCAACATAAATCATATCACTTTTCAGTCCGTTCCATTTCTTGATTTGAGCAACAGTAACTCCATATTTTCGTGCGATTCCACCAAGCGTTTGACCGCGTGTTACACGATGTCGTTGACTTGTTTTGCCATATGTTGAATTTGGATTCTTTCGTAGTGAATCCGGAAGGATGAGTTTTTTCTGTATTGCGGAAAGTGTATCCGTATTGAAAACCAAAGAATCAGTTCGTGGATTTTTCTCCATGAACTGAATCGTTTTGATCATCGCGTCAGTTAATAAATCTCCTTTTAAGCGATATCCTTTCGGCGACAAATGAATTCCATCCGGATTTGCATAGTGACGATCCATCCACCTCATCATCGTCGTTCTTCCTCCTGAAATCCAATACCAGTCGAATAAACCGCAATCATATTTCTTGGCAATTCTGTGAATGAGATCAGAAAAATCTTCTCCATGCACAAGATTGTCGCCTTTCCAATACATGTCTTGTGTGGAAGTGAGAATTATGCTTGCATTTGGAGCCGCTCTTCGTACGCGAGCAATTGAAAGAACAATCTGTGAATCGAGTTCAGTTTTAATGCTATCATCGTACAGATAATCATTTGTTCCGAAATCGATTATGACTACATCTGCATCAAGTGTCGCAAGTTGCTCTTCAAAAAGTACTTCAAACAAAATCGAACGATACATCGCTCCTCCAACGCCACAGTTGTGCAGTACAGAACCGTTATCAGCAGAAGGCTGCATAGTCATTCCATAGAATTCAAATTCTTTTTCATCGTCACCCGACTTCACAACTTTCGCTTTCAACACATTTCCCATTTTGGGCATTGTGATTTCGTAATACGGAAGCGTATCGGTTGATGATGAATCTACTTTCACTGTTACTGGTTTTCCATCGCCAAAATCAACTTCAAGATCATAACTCGAGTGTTGTTTTTTGCAGTAAAGGCGCAGACGATCATAGGTACTCGGAACCGGATCATCAAATGTTAAAGTAAACGATGAGTTCGGAGCCGTCGTTTGTGACGACATTCCAATCACACCCAACGGAATTTTCGGAGGAAGTCGTAAGCTCTTCGCGTATTCCCATTCACCAGTGTGTTCCGATTTGTATTCTACAGATGAGTATGTTTTTGCTGTGGAATACGGAAATACCAATCCACGTCCACCATCACCGTGAAGAAAGTGCAGATTCTTTCGCACTTGTCCCGGAAAAATATCCGATTGCAAATGAGAATCACCAAGATGAACAACAGAAAGTTTTTTCGTCGAAGTTTCGTGCCAGCTTTTGTAAAAATTATCCAGCGCCTTCTTGGAATAAAACTGAATCATGTTGTATTCCAAATGAATCACGGGCGAAATAGATGTGTCAAGCACAACTTGAAATCCCGGACGAACGGGCGGTTCGTTATTACTCTGAACTTCATTGCAGGAAGTCAAACCAATTGCGATGCCGGTCACGATGAATATCGAAACTGCTGTAACACCAATCAAATGTTTTATCCTCTTTTTCATTTTATCTCTCCCACGTAATTCGTTCAAAGCAGTTTGTCATTTCGAGCGTCCTGAGCCTGTCGAAGGACGAGAAACGACAAGTAATTACTTATCCTTGATTTCATCGCCTTTCGGCGCCACTGAATCCTTTTTCTTATCAATTATACTGTCTTTCTTCGGTTTTGTTGTGTCATCTCCTGAAGGAGTTTGAGATTTTTTACCAACACCCCGCATTACTTTCCCCATCATCATAATGTGCCATGACGTATTTATCGAGAAAACTCCATTCAGGAAAATCAAATCAGTTACTTTTTCTTTTTCAATGAGCTCGAGAATGCTGCCGCTGTAATATCTATAATCCACAACGAAAACTGTCTCGTAATGGTAGGGTAAATAAGTAGCGAAAGGATTGCCATACGAGTTCTTCACGAGTATCGCCTTTTTCCCATTCTTTACTTCCGATTCAATTTTCATGAATGGATAATCTCCTCCAAGAAACACTCCGTAACCATTCGCTCCACTCGCACTCTCTGCATAAATTGATGCTGCGTAAAATTTGTCGCTGCCTTTGTGTTGCGCTGTGGTTTTGTATTTGCCCGGAATTTTCCAATACTCAACTGTGTCTGGATGATCTTTCAATCTTGAATCGCGCGTCAACCAATAGAGCGAACCGAAATATCCTGTTTTTTGTTTGTGCTCCATTTCCGTAAGCTGAAGAGGAGTTAATCCTGCCGATGCACAAAACGCAGTGTACGCATAGTATGCTCCTAAACCGGTCCAGTGATGATCTGTGCGGAAATAAATGTTCTCATTCGTGTGTGCACCGATTGAACCATGTGCATCTACAGCTTTTACCGCGGGATCAAGAGCCGCGTAAACACAATCAATATTCTTCTTCTCGGTTGAGTATTGTTTCTTGTATTGATTCGGTGCAAAATATTCGATTGCCGATGGAATAGCGAGATCATAAATCTGAACTTTGCCTTGCAATTCAGTTTGATATTTATTGATTGCCCGAGCATACGATTCAGCCATCCTGCAATTGCCACCGAAAATTTCCATCGCTCGTCCTTCGTAGATGAAAAGATTATTCACTTCTTCTCCAGGAGGACCTGCCGCAGTATCAACTACCATCGAATCATTGAGAGAATCCGCAGGTTTCACCGGACCTTTCGGTTCGTCTTTCTTGATATCGCTGGCATTGTAAAACGCGATTTCCTCATTTTTCATTCCACGCCAGTCTTTCATGTCGAAGGATAGTTCTACCAGCTGATCGCGCAACGGAAAATTATCGGCGAAATACAAATCAACGCTGTCAATGAATTCGCCATGCAACAATTCATTCCATGAAAAATGCGGAAACGGAGACAACTTTCTCTTCTCAAAATCCGAAACTTCTTCTTTGGGCACAATGAAGAACAGAATTCCAAAAACAGCAAGAACGGTACTGAACACAATCGTATTGATCATGGCCAGTTTTTTTCGTGATGTTATTCTTCTGTGTATCGTCATCTTCTTTAGAATCGATAATAGATAAACGGATTGTAACTTTTTCCTGCAAGCATGGCTGTCGAAAGAATCAGCAACGCGAAATTAAAACCTGTTGAAACCATCCACATCCATGAAAAGTTGTCTTTCGTTAACATGCGTTTGAACTTATTGTTCACCCATTTGTAAATGGGGAAGCACAATGCGAGAGTAATAATTATCCAGAACGCATTTTCTTGTAATACAAGTTGCAATGGTAATGTCCAACCTGCGTTCGCAGTGTTGCCAAACATAATGCTGAGAAAATCGATCAACTTATTGAAATCGGTGAAGTAGAAGAGAGCCCACCCAATTATCGCTACGAAAATTAAATACACATGCGCGAGAGGTTTGACTTTGTTAAGAATTTTCATCAGAAATAATCGTTCGATGTAAATCAAAGCTCCGAAGTACAATCCCCAACAGATGAAGTTCCAACTGGCGCCGTGCCATAATCCGGTGAGAAACCAGACGATAAAGAGATTTCTCACGCCCCATTTTTTATTTCCGCCCAACGGAATGTAAATATAATCACGGAAGAATGTTCCCAATGAAATATGCCATCTTCGCCAGAAATCAGTGGCAGAATTCGCGATGTACGGATAATTGAAATTCTCATGATAATGGAATCCGAACATTTTTCCGAGTCCTATGGCCATATCCGAATATCCTGAGAAATCGAAATAGATCTGTATGGAAAACATGATGACTCCAAACCAGGCTTCGGCAGTTGTAAGTTGAGTAATATCGCCGTCCATGTATTTTCTCACATATTCAGCAGCCACATTCGCAATGCACACCTTCTTGAAAAGTCCAATACAAAACCGATGGATTCCCGAACTGATGTCTTTGATATTGAATTTTCGCGCATCGATTTCATGCATGATGTGCTGATAGCGTACGATTGGTCCGGCGACAAGCTGATGATAAAGACTCACGAACATTAAAAACTTCAACATGGAGCGTTGCGCCTGCACTTCGCCACGATACACAT
>CAZBYM010000279.1:0-5916 GCA_964495745.1 uncultured Chryseobacterium sp.
AAATTTATCGATTAAATTAGATTTGGAATTAACCATAGAAATCGCCGTGTAAAGCGCCGCAGGCTACGCGAATTGATTTTGAAATCCAATTTATTAGCTGCAAGTTAGTTAGACGCTTTCGCACTAAATTGCTCAATCAGTTTTTGCGAGACCGGATATTCAAACTTACGTGCAAATAGTTTGTCACTGGTTACGAGTTTTTCAAAGTCAGTTTCATCAAGGTTCGCGGGTGAATTATTGTTTCGTGATGCCCAATCAATGTAGCGTAAATGATCACATACAGCTTCAGAAGCAAATTTTGAATTCATAATGATGGTCTGAAAGTATAATTCTTCCGGACAAAGTGTGAAACGCAATCGCTTCAGAAATTCAGGTTGCTCATGTGTATATTTCATAACCAATTCCACGCAGGGTCGTGTAAGGCTCCACCATGTCCCTCCGCCATACAACGGAGGAAGTTCTGCCGGCCATTTTCTTTTCAACGTTGAAATTCTTTGGAATTTGTTCACTGCACGGTTCGCAAAATTTCCCCATTTATTTTTGTGATTGAAGTAATCGAAGAAATAGAAATGCCAGATGCGATGCATACCTCCATGTGTCCAGTGTCCTGCCGGCATTGCAAAGTTTTCAATAAACTGTTTGTTGGGATGCGATTTGAAAAATTCAATAATCTGCTCAGAAGTTTTGATTGGAAAATCCTGGCCGCTCAAGGTGTGAAAAAAATGATTGTCTGGAGACTTCAAAGATTCTTCTAACAAATGAAGAATTGCAAGTAAGTGATTTACACCCGCCCAATGAACTTCATATTTCTGCGAAATATATGCGACACGTTTGTGATCAGAAAGCGTCTTCAATTCTGAATCCGATACTTTGCTCTTTTTGTCCAGATGAATGTAAATCCGAAATCTTTCATCGAGACTGTTGGCCATCGCAACAAGATGATGCACATTTTTGTACGCTGTGATTAATATGGCGTGATTCACAAAGACGAATTGCGTGTAACCTTTATTAGCTTTTGCTAAGTTAAGAGTTACACGCTAATATCGTTTGCTTTCTGAAATTGTAAAGCGACTTTACTTAAACTCCGGAATTAGTTTCTTCTGAAGTAGGCACGAGGTAATTTTCTGTTTTGTATAGAATTCCTTCTGGTGTGTAATACTTCCACTCTCCAATTCGTTTGCCTTCTTTATTGTATTGCCCAACTACTTGAATGGTCACGTTAGGATGCCATACATTATCATCATATCTATGGCCATAAATCCAACCACCAAGTGTGACGAATTGATATGCCGAAGTTTGATATTCTGTATGAAGATGTACATAGTCGCTGGTGCTATATCCGTAGAAGTTAATCAGGTGATCGTTTTTGTAATTCGCCCGAATGGAATCGTATCCTAATGTCTTTCCTTGACTTTCGAACATGGAAATTGCATTGTACAATGTTGTTCCAAAGTGTTTGTATTGATAAGTTAATTGCACGCCTCTTGATTCAGGAATGGCGGTTTGTGCTGTATACGAAGTATTGTCGCGATAATACATCCAGTCGCCTTCTTTTTTGTATTGTACAAGAGTTGGTTTCTGAAACGCTCCTTTGTTTCCATAGTAACCACCGTTTGTGTTTAGTCCTGCATTTCCATTGTCTTCATTGGCAAGCACAATGTTTCTTGAAGATATAGAAGCGGAATTAAGCGCTGTCAATTCAATATTTTGGAACCACAGCAAGTTGCTCGGATTGTAAACAGTTTCTTCTCCTGAAGCAATAAGCTCACCTTTTGAATTGTAGACTTGTGTTTTCATTCGCGTAGAATCTATTGGCACGCGCACATAGGCAAGTGAATCTTGAAGGCTGTAATTGATTTTACATGTAGCAGCTCCTTCGACAAACATGATTTCTTCAACAAGATTTCCTTCCATATCATATCGTTCACGGATTCCATTCAGTTTGTTATTGCGCCATTGTTCTGTGCGACAAAGTTTTTTTGTTCCCATATAATATTCTTGCCAGTCACCGGTACGTTTGCCATTTTCATAAAAGCCGACTATCCATGGAACGCCTGCAGCATAATTTTGTTCCCAGCGGCCATTAAGCACGCCGTCTTTTCCCTCGCCTTTGCACCAAACTCTTTGCGATTTAGGCAGCATTTTTCCTGTGGAAACATCGGCGGCAAAATAGGCAGTGGTGCAAATGGGTTGTTGTGGTGTAGCGTAGCGGTCAGGAGATGTGAATGCATTGGGCGGATAATAATCATAAGCACCTTGTATTAATGCGAGCTCTTCGAAAGAAAGGCCGGACGCTTCTTGCCAAGTGGGAACGAATGGATCTGTTAGATCTCTAACCCAAACGTAATTGTCAGCTCGTGCAATTCTTTGCGCCATTTCTTCATGACCGGATTGCTGCATGAGATAACCAACTGCACAATGCGTTCCATGTTCATCAATGAAAACCGGAATGCGTTCGGGACGGTAATAGTTCAGTGGAAAATTTCCGGCAAGACGATATGCATCCAGTTGCTCTATCATTTGTTCTCTGGAAGTTAGCTGATCATCGTTTAATCCTTTAGTTGGAGCACTTCGCAGAATTGTAAGCACATTATACAGATGTGTTTGGATTAGTTCCTTATCGCTGACGCAGGTTACCGCTGTTCTATCGGGAGCCTGGACATAGTATTTTTCCCAATTGTAATTGAACGCACAAAGTTGTTCGTGTAATGTTGCTGCGGTTGCAGACAAGGTTGTGATCAGTAGGAATAAACTTGCGAAAAGTGGCTTCATCGTGACTGTTTTAGTATAGTACAGCAGGAATTATTCCGGCCGCATTACTTAATACACGTTCACTTCAGAACCGTTCACTTGGGCTAAAGATTTAACAATTGGGAAATTGAATTCGGGAAAATTGAGTGCAATTACACTTCAATACAACATGGGCTGACCGGAGAATGTTGTGACTTCAGCTTCTTCAAGGCCTTCTCTGCAATCATACGTTTCATGGTCTGAACCGGAAGTTTGATCAATTCTTCACGCCTCTTGATCTCATCAACACTTTTCAAAAGAAAAATTTATTTTACTGACCTGCTGACCTACTGTTTCTTCTCCTCCACCATCTGTCCCCGTACATATTCTTCGATAGAAATCAACTTCCCGGTTTCGTCAAAAACTTTCCAATTGCCCTCTTTCATATAATTGTCGATTTCAGGATAGTATTGCATCGTTCCTTCAGTTTGGACTTTTCCGTTTTCGTAATATTCCTTCAGCGAATATTTTTTTCTTTTCTTATCAGACAGCTGCATATCACTTTGCAGATTTCCATTTTCATAATAGAATTGACGGAACATCAGATAGTCGCACTTGCTGGCGTATTCCTCAAGAAATTCCGGTTTGCCTGTAGGATAATATTCTTTGGTGATTTCTTCAGCTCCTTGATAATATTTTATGTCAGAACGAACTTTGCCGTCTTCGTAATACAATATCATCTGGTAATGAAAATAGTCGAGCGTTTTGAATTCCCGTTCTAATTGTCCATTTTCATAATAGTTCTTGTAGGTCGTCAACAGTCCATCAACGTAGTAGCCGGAATGCATTACTGGCCCGGTCTTGTAGAAATCTTCCCACCATCCTTGGGCAGCATAACCTTTCGGATTGTAACGCACGGAATCGCCTCCCATCAAAGAATTTAATTTTTCGTAAATATCAATTCCAGTAGTAGAATCGTAAACGTCTGTGAAAACGTAAAATCGTCGTGTGTCTTTTTGCTTCCCGAATTGCGCGTGCAACGGAAGTGTTAAAACTGAAATAAGTAGGAGGAAAATGAAGCGCATTTACAATTTGGACTACCTGACCGAATTTACAACTTTTTTTGGTTGCCACATCTCAGGTTCAATGCCTCTGGAGAAGTGACTGCAATTTAGTGCCCCTTACCAGCTAAATAACGTTCAGCATCCAGAGCGCCCATACAGCCACTACCTGCTGCGGTAACTGCCTGACGATATACTTTGTCTTGCGCATCACCAACTGCGAAAACTCCTTCGATATTGGTCTTGCTCGTTCCTGGAATCGTTTTTAGGTAACCGGATTCATCCATGTCAAGCCAACCTTTGAAAATATCGGTATTGGGTTTGTGACCGATCGCAACAAAGAATCCATATACATCAAGTTGACGATCTTCTCCCGTTTTTGCATTGTGAATAATTGCACCAGTCACTCCTGTTTCATTCCCTAAAACTTCTTTCGTTTCGGAATGATAAAGAACTTCAATATTGGGAGTTGACAGAACGCGGTGTTGCATCGCCTTCGAAGCGCGCATTTCTCCTTTGCGTACGATCATGTAAACTTGTTTGCACAGTTTAGCCAGATACGTTGCTTCTTCAGCTGCAGTATCTCCTGCACCAACAATTGCAACATCTTTTCCGCGATAAAAAAATCCATCGCAAACTGCGCAGGCAGACACACCACCAATTGAACGATATTTTTGTTCAGTGGGAAGTCCAAGCCATTTAGCAGTAGCACCCGTTGCAATAATTACTGTGTCTGAATGGATTTCAATTTTTCCATCGTCCATCCATACTTTATGTACTGGCCCGGTGAAATCCACTTTTGTGGCCCAACCAAAACGGATGTCAGTTTGAAATCGTTCTGCTTGCGCCTTAAAAAGTTCCATCATTTCCGGCCCTTGAACTCCATGTGGAAATCCGGGGTAATTTTCAACTTCGGTAGTTGTAGTTAATTGACCTCCTGGTTCAGGACCCATGTACATCATTGGTTTCAAATCGGCACGTGCGGCATAAATTGCAGCTGTATATCCTGCAGGACCTGATCCAACAATCAGGCAACTTACTTTTTCTGGTGTGGTACTCATTTGCGTAGCAATAATTATGTGTGTGTTGAGAGCACACAAAAGTAATAAACCCTTGGGATAAGAAGCAGAAGAATTTGTCTATTGTGTCATTGGTTTTGTCAATAACACAGTTGACTTTTGTGTCGCGTATCAGTATCAACTATTTTTCCGGAATTACGGATTGAAATCCGTGACCATCCATTTTTGATCCGCGTTGCGGATCATCCGCGAAAATCCGATCAATCTGCGCCCGAAGTGAAGCGTAGGGTCCGCGTTCCTATTAAGTACTACAGTTTACCATCATTTAATAAAAAAAAGTGAACTGACATCTCAGATCGTTTATCAATTTGAATGGAATAACTATTATCAACCTGAGTCACTACTGACCTTTATCCGGTTTTTTACTGACAAATAATCGTATCATAAGAAGGACTATAGCCACAGAAAATGCCTAATCCACCTTCTACATTTGATTCAATTACACCTGGAGACGCAAATGGATTTCCGTTATTGCTTACTTCGATTTCGAATGTTCGGAAAAAGTCAACTTCTGCAACTCCTATCGAGCAGAACTGTACAACTATAGTGTCGCCAATTTTAAAATGTCCGCTCTCATTGTTATTGTCTTCAGGCGCAGAAGAATTAGTAGGAGCAGGGCGATTATAGGCAAAATCAAAGCTTGTTCCTTCTACGAACATGTCGTCAAAAGTTGAACCAAATGGGGCTCTGAAAATAACATCTTCATTCAGGCGTTTTGTGAACCACCGGTATCCGTTCCCGTAACCTACAGGATCAGTGAGATGAGCCCAAGCATGACCCAGGGAATCTCCAGGATATTCTGGTTTAAACCACACACTATCCAGTGGAACTGGGATTGGAATGGTTGTTGACGAGGTGACAGTTTTTCCGTCGGCAACCACAGTAAGAGTATACGTTCTTCCAACCTGTCCGATTATATTGCTGCCACGAAACACAAAAGGAATAGGTCTGTTCAAGTCAACCGTGAGTTGCAGCGTATCCGTTAGTATTCCATCTGTAACGGTAACCATAGCATTGGTGATAACATAGTTTGCGAGCGAGGCCGA
>CAZBYM010000280.1:0-5910 GCA_964495745.1 uncultured Chryseobacterium sp.
GCAAGAGACGAAGAAGGTGTCGAGGTCGATATGGACGAGAGTTTCGTACACTATTTCGGTGTTCTGTTTTTTGTGGCTCTTCGGTTCTCGTTTTTTGTCGCCTTCGACTCCGTTTATTGTCAACCTTCGGCTCCGCTCAGTCTGACAATAATGCTTCGAACATGCGTGTTGTTAGAAGATCGTGTGATGTTCTGTTCACAGTGATCTTGTATTAACAACGTTTGTCAGACTGAGCGGAGTCGAAGGGTGACATACTCGCGACATCGCTTCGCTCCCTAAAGTTCGACTAAAAATTACCGTCAGTCTGGCTAAAATATTTAGTTTTTTTATATCTTTGAGAATATGTCCCAAAAACAGCCACAAAGGCCCAAAGACGCAAAGCAGCACAAAGCATTTTTCTTGGTGATCCTTCGCGCCTTTGTGTCTTCGTGGCAAAAAAAGTCCTGAACACATGAAAGATCTGATAAGTCGTCTCTCCAAAAACATCGCGCACCTCCGCAAACTCAAAGGTTTCACGCAGGAAGAATTCGCCGATGAATTCGAAATCAAGAAATCGCGCCTCGGTGCATGGGAAGAAAACCGATCTTCTCCGCCGGTCGATATGCTTCTCTTGCTCTCCGATTTTTTCCGCCTGCCGATTGACATTCTCATTCGACATGATCTCACACGAGCAGACTCGATTCCGTCGATTGATATTGGCGGACAGCGCATTCTTTTCCCGGTGCAAGTCGACATGAAAAACAACGACAACATCGAACTCGTGAACATGAAAGCTTCTGCAGGATATCTTGACGGTTACGCCGATCCTGATTTTGTGGAACAACTTCCCCGCATCGGACTTCCGTTTTTACGCGGAGGAAAATTTCGTGCATTCCCAATCAAAGGAGATTCTATGCCACCATTCAAGGAAGGATCGTTTATCATTGGGAAATTCATCGAAGACAAAACTGCCATACGTCGCGGGCACACGTATATTGTACTTACGAAAGACGACGGCCTCGTGTACAAACGTATTTATCCCGACAAGCATCAGAAAGTTTTGCATTTGCATTCCGACAATGCGCGTTACCAGCCGTATTCTGTTCCATCGCGTGATGTTCTTGAGTTGTGGGAATTCACGTGCAGCATAAACACAAAAGAATTCGAGAAAGAAGAAACCGACATGACGAAGATGATGGATATGTTGACTGTGGTGAAGGGCGAGTTGGAGTCGATGAAGAAGAAGAAATAGTCAGCTCTCGGTACGCGCCCCACATTCGCTTCGCGAGCCAACGCAGCTACTCGATCTGACAAGTCGAAATACGAGAATTGTCAGACCGAGTAAGCGCGAAAAATTTATTGGCGGAAAACGCGGCTGTACCGAGGGATGACAAAAGAAAGGGGGAGTTGGAGTCGATAAAAAATAAGTTTCGTGTTAAGAGGTTTCGAGTTCCGGGTTACAATTCACATATTTGTTCACTCATAATTCGTTCATGAATATCACAATCACCGGAAGCAGCTTCGACCACATTAGCGTCATTTACAAATCGCAATGGTGGAAATTGTATAGAAAGTACTATCTGTACTTGTTTGTCCTGATTTTATGCGGAGCATGGTTTCTGTATCATGGAATTCAGATGACAGCCAAAGGCGAATCGATATGGAATGGTCCGAGTGCATGTGGTGCAGTGATGGCGGGCATTGGACTTTTCTCACTGATTCAAGCAAGTGCAGCAAAGCGACGAGGAATCGAGAATGCAGAGAAAGTTGTTGCCCACAAAAATGCGCTGCCTGGGGAATGGACTTTGCAAATTTTTGATGATCATATCACTTACAAAGACGCCGAAATTGACACTGAGCAAAACTGGTCTTGTTTTGAATCATTCAACGACTTGTCTGAATATGTGATTGTTCACTCTTACAATTTGAGCGCTCCGGCATTTGTAGTGCAGAAGGAAAAACTGAAGACGGAAGAGTTGACGGAACTGTTGTTGTTTTGTCGCGAACATTTGAAGGAGAACAAGTAAACGAATATGTGAATCGTAAACTGTGAACCGGGAACAGTGAACCGAAAACCGGGAACAATTAATATATGCATTTAAGTCTCGCCCAGAAAATCGCAAAATTCTTTTCGTCCAAATCTCTTTTCGAGAAAATGGAAGCCGATTCTAAAACGTGGTTGTTCGACTGTGGCGACTGCGGAAAAACGTCCAACATCTGGGAGATAGGGGGAATTCGCTACAAAGCGAAAGGAAAGCCCTTAACCGGAATCTGGTGTCCGCAGTGTAAGAAGTTTGGGATGAGGAAGATTTATAAAGCTGGGTGAAAGGGCGAATTGAAGAAGAAATAGTTTCGAGTTAACGGGTTCCGGGTTTCGGGAAACCGGTAACTGGGAACCGGAAACTTTTCATACCTTTCCATTGGCAAAACAAACTTCCAAACTCATGAAAAACTCTTACAAAATCACAATCCTGTTCGCAATTTTCTTGCTACCGGTTTACAGCTTTGCACAATGTCTTCCAGGCTGGGGCTTTTATCAACCCATTACCATCAATAATTCACTGGCGCAAACGCTCACGAATTATCAAGTGAAAATTACAGTGAACACTGCTGCGCCAATTCTCGCAGGGAACATGAATTCAAGCGGAAATGATATTCGTTTTGCAGACGGAAGTTGCGGCAATATCAATTACTGGATCGAAAGTGGAATCAACACAGCTTCAACAGTAATCTGGGTGAAAGTTCCAACGATTGCTCCGAGCGGAAATACTACGATCAACATGTATTACGGAAGTCCTTCAGCACCTGCAGCTTCAAATGGTGATGGAGTATTTCTGTTCTTCGATGATTTCAGCGGACCATCTCTTGACCTTGTAAAATGGACAGTACGCGGAACACCTTCTGTTATGACGCAGTCTGGCGGCATTCTCACTTTCGCAGGAAATAGCAATTGGGAATATATTCGGAGCAATACAACCTGGACGGGTGCAGTAACAATTGACAGCAAAGAATATTCCAACGGAGTTTCTGCAGCGATGATCATGGGTTATACCGGAACTGATAACCGATTTACTTTCCGGGAGAACGCTTCTAATTTGAAGGGAATTACTTTTGATCCTGATGTGTCTGGGGGAAATAGCTGGTTCACGAATACATTTCCTGCTGTTGAACACAGCAGCGCATCCTATTACGATTACACGATTAATGCAGATTTCGTGGCGAGCACAATCATGATCAACAAGTTTTGCAACAACACGACTTCAAATTGTAATACAACTCCAACTGCACTGAACAGCACAACCGGTACAGGATATTATGTTGGCTTCTCAAGTTATGCAGGAGCCTATATAGAGAACGTAGACTGGATAAAAGTGCGCGAGTTCGCTTCTCAGGAACCTGTTGCTACTGCGGGAAGTCAGCAAGCGAATGCCGGAATCTCAACTTCTGCTTTAACTTCTACCCTATTTTGTGCCGGTACAAGTCTCACCGTCGACTTTACCGCAAATGGAACTTTTTTAGCAGGAAATATTTTCACTGCAGAATTATCTGATGGCACAGGAAGTTTTGCGGCACCTGTTGCGATTGGAAGGCTGGCAAGTACCAGCAGCGGATTGCAAACAGTTAACGTGATGATTCCATTAAATACAACAACTGGCAGTGGATATCGTATTCGCGTTGTTTCTTCGAATCCTTCAATGACAGGAACTGATAATGGAACAAATCTTTCCATTGATGCATTACCGGTGATTGTAGCAACAGTTGCGACTTCAACAATCTGCAATGGACACAGTGATACACTTTATGGATCGGGAGGATTCACTTATGTGTGGAGTACCGGCCCAACTTCATCTATGATTATTGTGAATCCGACTGTGACAACAACGTACATTCTTTATGGAACCAGCATGAATGGTTGTACCCATTCGGATACGGTATTCATAACAGTGAATCAACTTCCGGTTGTTTACGCGAATGCACTTGCAGGTATGGTGTGCGAAGGTGGAATGGATATGGTTTCCGCAGGCGGAGCAAACACATATTTGTGGAGTACAAGTGATACCCTTTCATCTTTTACAGTAATGCCGACTGCAACAACAACATATTATGTAACCGGAACAGACACGAATGGTTGTGAGAATACAGATTCTGTTACTGTAATTGTGAATCTAAATCCGGTGATTTCGATTTCTTCTGCGAATGATACAGCCTGCAACACCGATGCTCCAATTGCTTTAACAGGTACACCGGCAGGTGGAGCATGGAGTGGGCCAGGAGTTACAGGATCGACATTGGATCCAACGCTTGCGAATCTTGGAGTGAACACAGCTACGTATGCATATACTGATTCGGCAGGATGTTCTGCAAGCGATTCACTCTCGATTTTTGTGGATGTTTGTCTCGGTTCTCTGTTTCCGGTTTCCGGTTCTGAGTTCTCGGTTTATCCGAATCCGAACAATGGAACATTTACATTTTACGGAAATGAAGCTGTAGAAATTGAATTGTACGATGCGCTTGGTCAACTCGTTGAGAAACGAAAAGTGATTGGATCAACGCAGGAGATATTCACAATTGAAACTTCGGGATTGTATACGCTCACAGTAATTGCTTCCGATGGAACCCGAGAAGTTCAGCGTGTGATCGTGAATTGATTTTACCACGGTTTTTATTTACACCACGGCGTACACGGCGAAATGTCTTTTGTTGTCGGGTAAGTTAGCTAATAGCTCACGCCGTGATCGCCGTGGTGAAAAATGTAAGCTGTGGTAGACGGTTTAAGCAGCAACGCGTTGCAGTATCACCTTGCAAGGCACATCACTCGTCACAACAACACGATGTCCTGCATGCAACGGAATCTGAAAATAATTTCCAGGAACTAATTTGTGAACTTCTTCACCAACAAAAATATCGCACGTGCCTTCGAGAATTAAGAAACGCTCGAATTCATTGTGATGCACTTCATGCGGAGCCATGTTTTTGATCCACACAATTCCTGTGGTTGCTTGTGGAGTATGCGCAATTAATTTCACGAAAATTTCTTCTATTTCATCAGGCGCTTTCATGTCAACACGTGTTAACCATTCAGAAAAATCATCTGATTTGGAATTCTCATTCAACATCGGAGGATTTGCAGGAGCTTCTCCATTCGTCAATCGCTGGATGTAATCGATTGTTGCCATGAGAAGTGGTTTCACAGTTCCGTGTGGCTCTACTGCATTCACTTGCGAATATTTTTCCAACGCAGAACCAATCGCTTCGATTTCATCGCGAACTTCCTGATGAAGTGTAGCCATTTTCTCTACCTCCTCAGATTCTTGTGGCGAGGTCATGCCCATCACGTACATTTCCAGAATTCCGGACGCTATGTATGTCGAAACATTATGCATGAGAATATTTTTGTCTAAACTGTTTCAATTCCATTCTCATTTTTATTTTCACTTCTTCTTCGCTGATTCCGATTTTCTGTGCAACTTCTTTCGGCGAATAACCTTTTGAATAGATCATTTCGAGCAAAGGAAATTGAATTGTTTCGTGACCATTCATGTGACCGTTCAAGTGAACTGCTTCCGTTCCATTCTGACCAAGTACGTAATTCCCAGGTTTCCGGATTTCGGGTTGAACAGAATTTTTCGCTGTATCTACACTGGTAAATGCAGTTTTTCGTGCAATCTTCAATGTCCAATTAGAAAGACGTTCCAGTTCAGGATTAAATTCATTGATTCTTCCAATGATTTCCAGAAATGCGGCCTGAAGAATCTCAGCTGATTTGTCTTCGTTCGCTACAATTTTGCTGATCGCCCCAAGCAACATAGAAGCATGAATGTCGAAGAGTTGATCCACCGCCGCAACATCTCCAGCACGAAGCCGAGCAACCAGCTCTTTTTCGTTAACGAGATTTTCAGATCGAGTTGTTGTGATCATGTGGCGAAAATT
>CAZBYM010000281.1:0-5896 GCA_964495745.1 uncultured Chryseobacterium sp.
GCAGTTGGAGCGAGAATGGACCAACTCCGTATGAAAAAAACAAACAGTACGCTGAACGTCGTGCTGAGCTTGAAAAATTCTTCGCTGAAGCCCGCGCCTATTGCTTAACTCCAAAAGCCGCTGAAAAAAATCTTCGCTTCGAAGCTATGCGCGGCGTATTCGCAGGAACACAGAATCTTTACATCCATGCTAATGCCGCGAAAGATATTTCAGAAGCGATTACGTTCTCGAAGAAATTTTCAATTGCAAGGCTGACAATTGTAGGCGGAGCAGATAGCTGGAAATGCACTGAGATGTTGAAACAGAATAATGTTTCTGTCATGCTTTCACGAGTTCACAATCTTCCGGTTCGTGAAGATGACGATGTGAATCAGCCATACAAAACTGCAAAAATGCTTCAGGATGCAGGAATACTTTTCTGCTTCGAAAACTCTGGTGACATGGAAGCAGCAGGTTCACGTAACATTCCATTTCTAGCAGGAACCGCTGTGGCTTGGGGATTGAACAAAGAAGCAGCGATTTCTGCAATGACTTTCAACACAGCGAAAATTCTAGGCATCAGTGATCGCGTTGGAACGATTGAAGAGAAGAAGCAAGCTACACTTTTCGTTTCCGAAGGCGATGTGATGGACATGAAAACGAATGATGTGACCTGGGCATTCATACAAGGGAAGAAACTTCAGCTGACGAATGAACAGATGGAGTTGAATAAGTTGTACGAGGATAAATATGGTCTTGACAACAGATAATTTTTCGATTCTGAATTTGCAATATCTATTGCAAAGTTGTGAATGGCAAATTTCATTTCGGCACGAGGCTCTTTTCTTCTTCAACATGATACGAATCACCAGACATGTAATTGTTCAAATTCCCAATCTCACTAAGGTGAATGTGCGCTTACGCACCACATTGCTTTTTCTTGTAAGTCTGCTTTCTGTTCAAGGATTTGCGCAGAAAAAATCGATAACAGATTCACTCTGGCAGGAATTCAATAATACACAACTTGCGGATACTGTTCGTTTGAAATCTCTTCACTCGATGGCCGTGAAGTTCGCATTTGTGAATCCTGATTCTGCGATTGTACTTGGGCACAAACAACTTGCGTTCGCACAATCACGAAAAGCCCTTCGTTACGAGTCAGCCGCATATAATACAATTGGAATTTCCTTTCTGAACATGGGCAACCTGGACTCTGCGCTCGTTAATTACTCAAAATCACTTGTAATTCGAAGACAAATTGTTGATGGAAAAGGAGAAGCAGCTTCGTTAAACAACATTGGAATCGTATACTATCAACGAGGTGATTATCCACGAGCCATAGAATATTATCAGCTTAGTCTGAATATCAAAGACTCGTTAGGCGACATGTTAGGAGTTGCAGCTTCTTATAGTAACATCGGAATGATATATGAGAACGAAGGCAAGATCGATCTCACTTTAGTATATTACAACAAAGCGCTGCACATACGGGACTCTCTAAACGACCTACGCGGCTTGTGTGATTCGTATTCCAAAATAGCAGGTTACTACATGATGACGCGAGACTACGAGAACGCAGAAATCTTTTTGGACAAAAGCATTGATTATGCTCAGCAAGCCGGTGACGATCGCTCATTGTCGAGCAGTCTTTCCAACATCGGACATTTGTTCGAAATACGCGAACAAGATGATAGCGCTATAGTCTACTATCAAAAGGCGCTGGCGATCCGACTGAAGTTAGGTGACGAAGAAGGAATAGCCAGATCACATGTTGAAATTGGTTCATTTTATTTCGATCAACGTGATTTTTTAAAAGCAATAGAAAATTGCAAGATAGGGCTGGACCTCAGCGACAAAATAGATTTCCCGGAGATACAAAGAGATGGATGCAATTGTCTCGCTGAAGCATTTGAAGCAACAGGTAATACTCGCGACGCCTTGTTCTATTATAAACGTGCCACTACGATTGATGATTCGCTCTCCGGAATCGAAAAGTCAAATGAAATTACACGGAAGCTTCTACAATATGAATTTGAAAAGGAACAACTGGCAGACAGTTTGGCAAGGAAGACAGAAAATGAATTGACGGATGTTCGCCACACTCAGGAAATGAAACAACAGAAAATATTTACCTACATGGGTATTGCTGGATGCGTCCTTATGGTAGCCTTAGCATTTGTGTTGTTTCGCGGTTATCGCATTAAACAAAGTACGAATCTTACACTTGAACGTAAGAATGCGCTCATCGAGGAAAAGCAAAAGGAGATTCTCGATTCAATCACTTATGCCAAACGATTGCAGGAAGCAATTCTTCCGTCATTCGAAACAATGAATAAATTCTTTGCAGATAATTTTATCCTTTATAAACCGAAAGATATTGTTGCGGGAGATTTTTATTGGCTGGAACATGTGAATGGAATCACTTTCGTTGCTGCAGCAGATTGTACCGGGCATGGAGTTCCAGGCGCTATGGTAAGTGTGGTATGCTCGAATGCACTGAACAGATCTGTTCTTGAATTCGGCATCACCGATACCGGAAAAATTCTTGAAAAAACCCGTGAACTTGTTCTTGAAACATTTTCAAAAAGCGATAAAGATGTAAAAGATGGAATGGACATTTCATTGCTTGCAATCAATCACAACACAAAAGAAACAAGCTGGTCGGGTGCCAACAACCCTCTTTGGATAGTTCGGAAAGTGGACAAGGCTTCACCTGAGTTTATTGAAATTAAAGCCGACAAACAACCCATTGGCAAAACTGAACACCCGCAACCGTTTACCACCCACACAATCACTGTTTCAAAGGGTGATCACATCTATCTCTTCACCGATGGTTATGCAGATCAATTCGGTGGACCCAAGGGCAAGAAATTCAAATATCTTCAACTTAAAGAACTACTGATCAACACCGCAAATCTTACGCCTGTTGATCAGAACCATACCCTGGACGTGGCATTTGAAAAATGGAGAGGAAATCTTGAACAGGTAGACGATGTCTGCATTATCGGAATTCGGTTGTAATTGGTAGCCATTCGCCTCGACTCCGCTCGGTATGACAAGTCTTCGGTCGAAGTGTTGTCATACCGAGCGGAGTCGAGGTTAAACAGCCTTCACCAAACAATAATCCTTCTTCCCCTTCTGCAACAGAATGTATTTTCCGTTGATCAGACTATCATCATTCACGACTAAATTCTGATCGGTAACTTTCACTTTGTTTATTGCAAGTCCATTACCCTTGATCAGTTTTATGGCCTCGCCATTGGAAGAAACCATCTGAGCTCTGCGCGCTATCAACTCAATGACAGGAATTCCGTTTCTGAGTTCGGTGCGTTCGACATCCGCAACCGCAACTCCTGCTCCAACGAAAACTGAAAGAAACTGCTCGTCAGTGAGAGATGTCAACTGATCAATTGTTCCCTTTCCAAACAAAACTTCCGTTGCTGCAATTGCCATTTTCAATTCACTTTCTCCGTGAACACGCACAGTGATATCTTCGGCTAACGATTTCTGAAGTTCACGCAAATGCGGCGCTTCTTTATGCTTCGCCTCGAGTGATTCAATTTCTTCCCGCGATTTCAAAGTGAAAATTCGAATGTATGTTCCGGCATCTTCATCTCCCGCGTTCAACCAGAACTGATAAAACTCGTAAGGCGAAGTACGCTTCGGATCCAGCCAAATATTTCCGCTCTCCGTTTTTCCGAATTTCGTTCCATCAGCTTTCTTGATCAATGGAGTTGTCAATGCCCACGCTTCTCCTGCATCTTTACGACGAATCAATTCGGTTCCGGTAACAATATTTCCCCACTGATCTGATCCGCCCATTTGCAATTTCACGCCATTGTGTTTCCACAAATAGTAAAAATCGTATCCTTGAACGAGCTGATAGGTAAATTCCGTAAACGACATTCCCTCACGATCTTCTCCGGAAATTCTTGACTTCACAGAATCTTTCGCCATCATGTAATTTACCGTGAGATGCTTTCCGACATCACGGATAAATTCAAGAAACGAAATTCCTTTGAACCAATCGTAGTTGTTGACAATCGTCGCAGAATTCGCACCACAATTGAAATCAAGAAAACGTTCAAGCTGTTTTTTCTGACACGCCTGATTGTGCGCAAGAATATCTTCTGATAATAAATTTCGCTCTGCCGATTTGCCGGAAGGATCTCCAACCATTCCTGTCGCACCGCCAACTAAAGCAATTGGTTTATGTCCGCATTGCTGAAAATGCAAGAGCGTCATGATCTGCACGAGATTTCCAAGACCGAGAGAATCTGCCGTAGGATCAAATCCAATGTACCCACTCACCATTTCTTTGTTGAGCAATTCTTCAGTACCGGGCATTACGTCCTGCAGCATGCGTCTCCAACGGAGTTCTTCGACGAAATTTTTCATGAGGCAAAGATAGTATAGAATGGAGAATGGGGGAAAGAGGGTGATTGGGTCATTGCGAGCGTATCGTAGAGGAGTGAAGCAATCTCCAAACAGGAGATCGCTTCGCAAGCTCGCGATGACGGTCCGCCCTCTTTCCCCCATTCTCCACTATCTTTACAATATGATTCTCATCACCGGAGCCACAGGAATGATTGGCGCGCACATTGCTTACTACCTTGTATCAGGAGGGCAACAAGTGCGAGCGCTCATTCGCAAAGGGTCTTCTAAAACAGACATCGAGAAAATATTTCGGTTCTATTCGAAAAATGCTGATGCTCTCCTCTCGAAAATTGAATGGTGCGATGGCGACATCCTCGATGTTTATTCTCTCGAGAACGCTTTGCAGGGTGTCGAATTTGTTTACCATTCTGCGGCGATGGTTTCAATGGCTCCGCAAGAACGCGATGCGATGCTCAAAGTCAATGGAGAAGGAACTGCAAACATGGTAAACGCAGCGCTAGAAGCTGGAGTAAAGAAATTCTGTCACGTGAGCTCTGTTGCTGCGCTTGGGCGAACAATCGATCTTCAGAATATCAATGAAGATACCTGGTGGAAAAACGACCCAGCAAATTCTTGGTATGCGATTAGCAAATACAGCGCAGAACGTGAAGCATGGCGGGCCAGTGAAGAAGGTATGAACGTTGTAATCGTGAATCCGAGTGTTGTTATTGGTCCGGGAAATCCTACGCGAAGCAGTAATGCCATTTTCGGATTGGCCAAGAAAGGCTTTTCGTGGTACACGTCCGGCTCAGGTGGTTTTGTTGATGCACGTGATGTAGCAGAAGCTGCTATTCTGCTTATGAATAGTGAAATCGTCAATAAACGTTTTGTATTAAATGGTCGAAATATGACCTATCGTGAATTCGGAGACAAAATTCTTCGCGAATTCGGTCATCGCGCTGCTTCACGACAAGTTGGAACTTTCCTGATGAGTTTGATGTGGAGAGTAGAAAAATTTCTATGTGCTTTGAGAGGAAAAATTCCGAGAATAACACGCGAAAGTGCTGCAGCAGCAAGAGAAGCAACAAGTTTTGGCGGATCGAAAATTACGGAAGCAATATCTTTTCAGTATCGCGACATTAACAAAACGATTTCAGAAGTTGCTTCATTCTATAAATGAAAAAGTTGCGCGTGGCTAATTCTACTTCACAGAATCCGCTGGAGCTGTCAAAATTCCACCCGTTTGTTCACTTGCTTGTCGGCGAGTAAGTTCGTTGATCACCTGATCATATATTTCACCGAAATGTTCAGGATCCTGCGAATACCATTGAAAACTTTTTTCGAACTGCTCCCGAGTACATCCATGTTTCGTGAAAATATCATAGTACAGCATTGGCGCCTGATCTCCATATACCGGTACCGGCAAATTTGGAATCGGATCATTGGACATTGGCATGCGTGAAGGTGGGCGCGGAGATCGAAATCCAATCGCGCTTTCAAGCAAATGCACATCCGTCATTACTTGAATCATCTTAGTCTC
>CAZBYM010000282.1:0-5888 GCA_964495745.1 uncultured Chryseobacterium sp.
CCAGCTGGATATGCAGGATACTGCGTGGTGACAAATGATTTGTTTTTCAGGTTGTACGTGACTAGATATTCTCGAGACTCGTAAGAAAATTTATTAGGATCAACCCAGGTGATCGTAGGAAAAGAACCCTCTTGTGGAAGTGCTGTCAATTGTGCAGCAGCAATTTGTGCATTGAGTTCTGCTAACGTTAACAGCACTTTTATTTTTGAACCATTGCCAGATGAGGAAACCAGTTCTTCGCCTGTAATTCCTGTTCGCACCCACGAATAATTTGTTGTAGTGCTGATCCATTGGAGCTGGCTCAACGTTGATGGCATTAATCTGTTCCGACCGAGAACTGTTTCTTCAATTGTCAGATTTTTTTGTGCGTTTGCCCCAATGAATAGTAGCAGTGACAAGCAAATGGAACTAAATATTTTCATGGTATTAAAGTGATATGATGCCATCAACTTCTGCGGCTTTTTTGTAAATGTCAATAATTTGTTCCGCGTCCAGCATGACAACTCGAGCAGTGAGTGACGTGTATTTTCCTCCTGATGAAGGTTGAAGTTTGATTTCCGCATCGTCTGCAAACAAACTTTCAACTAATGCGATCTTCTGATTGTCTGAAGGAACAATGAACTTGAACATATAAACCTGTGGCCAGGAATTTCCAGCGTTTAATTTATTTCGTAGTTCGTCGTAATTGAATTCGGTCATTGGTGCGAAGGTACAAATTTGAGGCCAGTGAAGAGAGAAATTCGGATTGTTCGTCAGTGGCATGAAATATGGCTAGCGTTGCCAAGTACACTTAGCCTTCTAACACAGATTGCGCAGATTAGAATAACTCGAAATCAAAATAATCTGTGTAATCAGTGCTAAAGAGTTTATTCTTCGCTCGATTGTGAATTTCATTTAACGCGAGTATGCTAATCATTCATGCCATCAAGTTTCCTTCGATCCTTTTTGGTTGGCCGCCCTTTCCCCGAATGAAAGAACGGTTTTTCAACTTCGTTGGCGATTTTCAGTTTTTCATACTCATCCGTGGAAGTGAGATCTTCACAAAACATGGAGACAAGTTTCGCACTTACTCTGGAAGTTGGAAAATCTATCACCCGAAACGTTTTGACAATTGGTCCAAACCGGAAAGAAACAGTATCACCAATCTTCAACAACTTCGCTGCCTTAACAAGTTCACCATTGAGTTTCAACTTTCCACCTTTACAAGCGTTGGCAGCCAACGAACGGGTTTTGTACAACCTGACAGACCACAACCATTTGTCAATACGCGATTCATCATTCATTATTCAAATTTACTTAATCAGTTTCACCAAATCAGGTATTGTGCATCGTAATTCTAACAACGTAATTCTACCATTGTTATTCGTAGTTTTGCAGCATGATTGCGTACAACCCCAAAGAATGGTATAAACTTATACTCTCTTTTCACAAGAGCGATACCTTCCGAATGTTATTGCCGGCAATTTTGGGATTTGCGGCTTTTTCCGGAATAATGGTTTACCTCGGTCGTGAAATCTGGAAGTGGGATTTCGAAGGAACTATTGCAATCCATTCTCTTCTGGGTTTTGTAATATCTATGTTACTGGTATTTCGAACGAACACTGCCTATGATAGATGGTGGGAAGGTCGTAAACTGTGGGGCGGATTCGTGAATCACAGCAGGAGTTTTAGTATGAAACTTAAAGTGTTTGTTGCGCGGAACGAATCGCTTCGTGCTGAAGCATTGCTAACGAATTATTTTTTCGCTTGCAAAGATCATCTACGTATGGAAATGTCTACAAAAGAGTGGGTAGAAATCCCTGGTCGCGAGTTGGATCAATACACGAATGCTTCTCATATTCCAAATGCTTTGCTTACGGATCTTGTCAATGAAATTCATGATTTGCACAAGCGTGGTTTAATTAACGACATTAAACTTCTTATGCTTAACGAGGAACTACGATCTTTTGCTGAAAATTTCGGTGCTTGCGAACGCATTCGGGCGACTCCAATCCCGTATTCATACAGCATGTTCATCAAGAAAATTATTTTCTTCTACACGATAACCATTCCCTTCGGGATCCTTACCTCGTATGGATACTGGACAATCCTGATCGTGTGTTTTATCTTCTACGCATTTGCAAGTCTGGAATTGCTCGCTGAAAGTATTGAAGATCCTTTTGGAAGTGATGCGAACGATTTGCCTACCGATGAACTCGCTGGGAAGATTAAAGCGAATGTTCAGGAAATATTTGGGCGCAAATGACTCCTCAAAAATCTTTAAAAAATTGTGGAAACTAACGCAAAGGTGATATTATCGATTCCAAACAATAGCAACAAAGCAATGCTCGTTGCACTATCAACTTTTTTGATTGGAACCCTGATTTTTCTGACATACTATTACACTTCCTCTTCCAGCATCCTGTTGATTGGTTACGGATATATTGTTGTTGCCGCGCTCATTAATTTGTATACAATTATGGTAGTTTATCATGGCGCAAAGTCGACGGGAAGAAAAGTTGTGCTGATTTCGATATGGCCAATGTTCCTGAATATCCCGGTTATGTTGGTTTATGTTTGGTTCACTTTGGTTTTATTTAATATTGCAAGGGTAACATTGGTTAATTCTTCTGCTAATAAAATGACAGTCATTGAAATTTCCGGTTGTGAAACACACACGATAAATGAATTGGAACCTGGAGAATCCGAAACAGTATGGATTAGCATTGCTAATGACTGTGACGTCGACTTGAAGTACGAAGTGGAGGGAGAAAAAAAGTCCCTGAACATTATTGGTTATCTGTGCGGGGGGATGGGAAAACGTTTTCAGTATAACATTGAGGGCACAAACTCTCCAGAATGGTAACTGATGATTCTCCTTTAGGTGTATCCCATCAGCACATTAGCACATTACCTAATCATCATATTATTTTAATTGAAACTTCTCCGTCGCCATCTCTTCAATCGCTTTCCCAATAGACAAACAGGCTGTCGCGGCAGGTGAAGGAGCATTAAGTACGTGAATCGCATTGTTGCGATGTTCAATTTTGAAATCATCAATCATGTTACCTTCCGGAGAAAGTGCCATTGCACGAACACCACTTCGTGAAGAAACAATATCTTCTGATTGCAACGAAGGAATCAATGTTCGCAAGCGCTTGAGAAAATAACGCTTCGAAAATGCTCCGCGATATTCATCGAGACCAAATTTCAGATTCTTCGCGAAAAACTTCCAGGTACCCCAGAAAGTAAATGCAGAAAATGTATCACGTAAACTAAATGAAGTTCTTCCGTAACCTTCACGCTTGAAAACAAAAACGGCGTTTGGTCCGCACTCAACTCCTCCTTCAACCATTCGTGTAAAATGCACACCAAGGAACGGATACTTTGGATTTGGCACGGGGTAAATCAGGTTTTTCACCTTCTTCATACCTTGCTCCGTCAAATCGTAATAGTCTCCACGAAATCCAACAATCGCTGCATCTGATTTTGTTCCTTCTTTTTTCGCAATGCGATCACTTTGTAAACCGGCACAAGTCACAATATATTTCGCTGTAAAAGTTCCGTTGTTAGTGACAATATCTGTCGCTCCATTCTTGTGAACAAAACTTTTCGCCTCAGTGGAAGTAAAAACTTTGCTACCTGGAAATTTTTGCACGAGCAATTCCCCAATCTTTCTTGTCACTGCAGGAAAATCAATTATCCCGGTACAGCCAACCCAGATTCCTGCGATTCCTTCTACGAATGGTTCAATCTCTTTGATCCGTTTACTGTCGATGAGTTCGATGTCTTCAACGCCGTTTGCTTTTCCGTTGTTGAACACTTTATTCATGTGCTCAAGTTCACTCTCATGTGTTGCTACAATAATTTTTCCGCAAATGTCATGTGCAATGTTGTGCTCCTTCGCGAAGGCAACAAGTTCTCTTCTGCCTTCTACACACAGTTTTGCTTTATACGAACCTGGTTTGTAATAAATCCCTGAATGAATTACTCCGGAATTGTGTCCTGTCTGATGCGGCGAAAGATGATCTTCTTTTTCCAGAACAGCCACCTTTAGATGTGGATGACGCGTGTTGATTTTATATGCAGCAGCTAATCCCACACAACCTCCGCCTACTACAACAACATCAAATGAATAATTCTGAACGCTCACAATAGATGATTTGCGTACAAAGATAAAATTTCATTTGTTGAAACCTGTTGAATAATTCAGGAAGAATCTGCGTTATCTGCGCAATCTGCGGCTAACTTTGTCGGTATGTTACAAAACGACCTCATTCTCCGTGCTGCCCGTGGCGAAAAAACTGAACGAACTCCTGTGTGGCTCATGCGTCAGGCGGGACGCGTACTTCCGGAATACCGGGATGTGCGTTCAAAGATGGGCGGGTTTATTGAATTGGTGAAGACTCCCGAATTTGCTGCTGAAGTAACAATTCAACCTGTCGATATTCTTGGTGTTGATGCGGCAATAATTTTTTCTGACATTCTTGTAATTCCGGAAGCAATGGGCTTGCCATACACCATGGTTGAAGCTCGCGGGCCTTGGTTTGAAAATACAATTACCTCAGCTTCTGATATTGAAAAGCTACGAATCGCCAATGGAGACGATGACTTGTCATACGTGTGTGACGCAATTCGTTTAACAAAAGCTGCATTGGCTGGTCGTGTTCCGGTGATTGGATTCGCCGGAGCACCTTGGACATTGCTTGCCTATATGGTTGAAGGTAGCGGTTCAAAAACTTTCTCTAAGGCGAAAAAATTTCTGTACACGGAACCACGCCTCGCACATCAGCTACTCGAAAAAATTACTCAGAGTACGATTCATTATTTGAAGGCTCAAGTGAAAGCTGGCGCTGACATGCTTCAGATTTTTGATTCTTGGGCCGGAATACTTTCGCCACAGCATTATCGTGAGTTCGCGTTACCATACATTTCAAGAATTTGCGATGAACTGCATACGCTCGTTCCGGTAACAGTATTCGCCAAAGACGCATTCTTTATTCGTAAAGATCTTGCTGCGATCAATTGTCAATGTGTTGGTCTCGATTGGACAATGGACATTGCTGAATCACGTGCGCTTATCGGTACGGACAAAACACTTCAGGGCAACGCGGATCCTTGTTTGCTGTACGCCGACTTCGATGTGATCAAATCTGAAACAGAAAAAATGCTGCATGCTTTTGGTCCACATCGGCATATTGCAAATCTTGGCCACGGCTTATATCCTGATCTCGAAAAGGAAAAAGTGAAGTTCTTCGTTGATACTGTGAAGAATTTCAAGCACTGATTTGCGAATTCTGCAAATTTGATTTTCTGAAATTTGCAGTTTGTAATTTGTTTTCAATAAGTTTTGCTCATTTTTCAACGAGCGGTGATGCGCATTTGTACTTGTATATCTTTGGACGAAACAATTCAAAGCATATGAAACTTCCCTACAGTTTATTGCTGCTATTTATTCCCGGATTTCTTTTCTCTCAAGGTGTACAGTCAATCCGTGGTCAGATTCTCGATAAAGAAACCCGGACTCCGCTTATCGGAGCAATTGTTCAATTGTACAATGATACAGCGATGCAAGGTGGTGCAGTAGCAGACCTTGATGGAAATTATCGCATTGACAATGTTCCCGTAGGTCGCTACACAATTAAAGCTCAATACACGGGCTACTTACAAGCGCTCATGTCGAACATTATTGTCAATTCCGGAAAGGAAACCATCTTGAATATTGAACTTGAAACGAGCGCAATTCAAGTTGCGGAAGTTGTGATCAAGGCCGACAAGAATACGGGAACAGTGAATGAAATGTCTTCCGGATCTGGACGAATGTTTTCTGTTGAGGAAACAAATCGCTATAGCGGAAGTCGTGGAGATCCTGCACGTATGGCGTCCAATTTCGCAGGAGTGCAAGGAGG
>CAZBYM010000283.1:0-5884 GCA_964495745.1 uncultured Chryseobacterium sp.
GAATGTTAAGAAACTTCGTGATCAAATCCACCAACCATTTTTCAGTAGATTACCGGATTTTTCGAATATCGCTTTAGCGATATCTCCGCGTCGCGTGAGCATAGTACGTCCGCCTTTTCGTCGCTTCGCAGTACCCAGCGCCGCAGGTCCACAACAAACTTTTCTTTATTGCACTAACCTTCAATCACGCAAGTACGCCGACCTCTACAGATCATCAGTGGTCGCTTGCACAGGAGCGCCTTCAGGTTCTGCGTCTACAGCTACTTCCTCCGCCTCAATTTCCGGTTTCACATATTCGAATTCAATCTTGAACAATCGATATGCAAGAATTTTTCCGGTTTGATCAGGGCGATCAGGATCAATCACGATCGAGCCTTTGGTGATCAAACTGTCTTTACCGTCAAAAACTACATAATTGATCATGCTCGTCGAGTCCGTTTCTTCGAAATCGATTTCCGCTGTTGGATACCACGTCTTATCACCGAAATCAATATTGCAATTTGAAAAATTATCAAGAACAATTTCTTTGTTGCTCAATTTATCCTGACCAAAAACACCGATCATCCATACAATAAGAGCGATCGAAAACAATCCCGATGCAGAAACGACAATCCACTTTGTAGAATGACGGAAACGAAAATATCGTCGCGACAGAAAATACAATCCCGACAAAATTCCAATGGCAATCATAGAGAACAACGCCATGCGATACACATAATCTTCTGCATTGGGCATGTACACTTCCCCATCCACTTCCACTCTAAATTCTAATGATGCATCGCTGAAAGGAATAAGTTGCGGAAATTCAGAATACGTAGTCATCAGCCAATCCTGACGTTCCGCTCCATCAGCACACATGGCTAGCGCTTCACAAGTACGCGCGTGCAGTAGTCTGTCGAATTCATTCCACGAGCCCCATTGCCCGGCAATTATTTCATTCAGATATGCTTTTGCTGAATCCTCATCTCCTTCGGAAATATACAGTCGCGCCAGAATAAATCGAATGTAGTTCTTCACTCCGTCGCGAGGATCTTTCTGTAATAGTCTTTCGTAATAGTCAATGAAATATTGATTGCTGAATCCATCCAGCAGTTGCCAGTTTTCGTCCCAACCTAAAATATTTTCCGAAGAGAAAACAGGATACAAGACTTCGGCTCTTTCCGGATTTGATGCAATAAGCGAAACAACAACCAAACGGAAATGATGCACTTTGATTTTGTGTTCCAACCAATTGTACCAGTTGACAGGATTCAACCAGAAATACCACTGGTCATTTTCAAAATAGTATTCTGATTCAAAGTGTAGAGCATTGATGTAATTCAACGTTGCCACACCAAGATTGTATTGCTCCTGGCCCCACGTTGTTCCAATGTGCAGTTCTTCAAAACGTGCCGCGCTGTTCACTTTTTCCTGACTTGCCGTAGTTAACCCTTCGTACATCATGGCACGTGCATACGCAATACAATGCCAGCCATAACCTGGTGTAAATCCATCCTTCGCGATAATTCCGGAAAGTAAACTGTCAGCATGTTGAGGCGTTCCACGATAAATTTCGAGAAGCCCGCGCATGTAGAAATATTCCCGGGTGTGTTTGTCTGTTGTCGCATCACGCTCTTCGGCTTCCTTATAGAATGCTTCCGCTATTCCGAATTCTCCTTTCATATACTGGTAATTCGCGTAGTTGTTGCTGCTGTAATAGCCCGAATTCAGCAAGATCTCATAATAAAAATCTGCAGAATCCAGTTCAAAGTCATACGTAAACAAAATCACCTTATAATGATACGTGTAGTAGTACCGTGAATTCATGAACGTAGGATCGAACAAACCCTGGTTGATTTCGATATCACGATTCGTTTTTGCAATTGCAGAATCAAGACAATCGTAAGCCATTGAATCATTCGCGTGAACAGAATTTAATAGAAAAGGAAATTTTTCAGAAGTATACATTCTGTTGCGGTGATACAGCCACGCCAATGTGTTCCACGAGTCGACAGCCGATTCGTATTGCAAATCACGATCGCGAACGTGAATCAATACTTCATAGGCCTTGTCGGCCTGTTCTATATTCTGGTAGCAGCCTTCTAACCAATTCGCGATATAAGAATAGTCGTTCTGAATTACATTCACTGCCAAATAACCGATAAGATCATTCGTACGTGTACGCAACTCAGTATCGTATTCCTTCTCAATGAGATCAAAAGCTTTTTTCAAAGGAACTATGGCCTGACGAAATCCTAACTCATCATTTGCACGATTGAATTTGTACGCCCCCTCATACATGTAACCAATGTAATATGTACTGTCCTTACGAATGTACTCCCGCGATTTCTCCAGTGCCTGTTGCGAATTAAACGGAATGCTGCGACGGTCGAGATCAATTAACCGACGTGTCTCATCATTCTGCGCGTGCAGAACAAAAGAGAAAAGCAATAAAGAAAGTAGAGCCGTTAGCTTACTCATTGTCCGGTGATACTCACTTTTGAAAGACGTGAAATTTCTTTATCAATAATCATTTTCAAAGCGTGCGTACTTCCGTCACGGTTACGGAAAATCATGCGGTGATGCAAAACAACATGCGCCAGCATTCGGATGTCATCCTCCGTTACATAACTCCGTTGATTTACCAATGCCCACGATTTCAGGCAGCGAATGAAAATAATTCCGCCACGTGTTGAACATCCAACAGAAATATCCGGATGCTTTCGCGTTGATTGCGTAATATTCACCACGGCCCGGACAATTTCCGGATGAACATAAACCTGCTCCGACTCCTGCTGCAATTGCACAACATCGTGATAAGTCAACACTTGTTTAATTTCATTGCGGACGTCATTAATTTTTACATAGTCCATGTAAATTCCATATTCAGTTTCCGGCGAAACATAACCGAAACTGATTTTCATGAAGAAACGATCGAGCTGCGCTGCAGGAAGTGGGTATGTTCCTTCCGACTCAATCGGGTTTTGCGTTGCAATGGTGAAGAACAATTTGTCAAGATGCCAGGTTTTGTCACCGACTGAAATCTGGTTCTCCGCCATACACTCGAGCAAAGCGCTCTGAACTTTTGGTGACGCGCGATTGATTTCATCTGCAAGCAGAATGTTGGTGAACAATGGGCCCTTCTTAAAAACAAATTCTTTCTTGTCGTCGTCGAAAATATGTGAACCAATCAAATCCATTGGAAGCAAATCGGGAGTGAATTGAATTCTACGGAAAGCTACCGTTCCTTGTGCGTTCAATGGAGCTTCATTCAGTCCACCGGAAATTGATTGTGCAAGCGCTTTCGCCATCTGGGTTTTTCCGGAACCCGGATTGTCTTCGAGAAGAATATGGCCGCGCGAAAGCAAACAGGCTATTACATAGCGAACTTCCGTTTCTTTTCCACGGATAATTTTTCCGATGTTGTCGGTGAGCAAACGAAGTTTCTCTGTGTGAAACTCTGTTCCGTTAGGATTATTGGTGTTCATCATTGTGGTTTTCATTTTCGGTTACTGCATGCGGCTTGCGGAAATAACGCAAAGCGCGCGGCAAGTGGAACCAACGTGATATTGATTTAAAGCTATTCAATTTACTGCGAATTCCTTGTCTGAATGTTGAACTGAAATTGGCCATCAACAATTCATCGCTTTGTGTTGCAGAATACGATGAGTATTTCAATTTCAGATAAACGTTGACAAATTCGGCGAAATTGTTTTGATACTTCGGATCGATCCGTTCATTCGCGAATTCCAAAGCAGTTTGCGGCGCCAATTCATCACCACTCATGTGGTACGAATACATAGCCAGCCTGTACAATGCTTCCGCTTTTATCTTTGAAGTTCCAGCTCCATTTACACGCATTCCGAGACGAACGAGATAAAACAATGGGAATAATATCACAGCAAATACAAGAATTCCACATGCGATCATCAAATAAAATAATATCCTTCCCCAATTTGTTTTTGTTTCCTCTTTCTTCGCTCCGTCTTCTTTCTTCTCTTCTTCTTTCTTTGGAGGAGTTTTTTTCTGAATATAAATTTCATCGGCAATCATAGGCCACTCGAAATCGTTTACCTGTGCGTCAATTGATCTGGAATCGGGTTCAGGAACGTCTTTCGCGGCATCATCCCATGAAACAACAAAAACTGAATCGCCTTTGTGAATGGCCTCAAATGTTGTATCCTTTTTGCCGTAAACAATTCTGCATAATGAAGCGTTTACATCACGTTCCTGTTCCTCTTCAAGATGATATTCTTCATTGAAGAAAACAATATCGTCGAAACGTATGCTCAATTTTCCGGAGCCGGGAACAGGTTCTTCTGTTACTACGCCGTCAACAATTAACCACGGTTGCGGAGGTGGAACAGGAGGCGTTCCATCCGGTTTGGGAGCCTCGTTCATATCCTCGCTTCCAATGGTCATGTCGAAATCGAGCCAGCCGTATTCCGGAAAATAGACCTGCGTCCATGCATGTGCTTGCGAAGCGTAGAACCAATACCACCCACGATTCTTGTCACTACGATCTACTGTTGCAAATCCTGTTGTGAATCGCGCCGGAACGCCAACCGCCTGCAACATCAAGGTAGAAGCACCTGCATAATACGTGCAATAACCTGCATGTGATTTGAAAATGAATTCGCGAAGCATTCCACCAGTTGGAATATTCGGATCACCCGGCGCACCAGGATCAAGTGTGTAACGATAGAGAGGAGTTCCATCAGGTTTAACCTGAAGAAAATAATCGCGAATTGCAATGACTTTATCTGCAGGAGTTTTTGCTGTTGCAGTAATTTGTATTGCCAAATTGCGAATTGAATCAAACAAAGTTCCGTACGGTAATCGCGTATAGTAAGCATAATACATCGAGTCCATCGAAGAAAAATCTTTGATCTTTCTCAAGTCATCGAAACGCTCTTCCTGATATTGCAACATTTGCGGGTTCGATCCAGGATTATACACCATGTACGCATTGTTAAGATCAGAAGTGTAGGATTTAACATGGTAGCCTGACTTGAACAGTCCTTTGTAACTGCTATCAACAGGAATAGTCTGCACTGAGAATGCTGCCGAAGGTGCGAGCAACGAATGTTTCCAAACACTTGCGCTGATGAATACATCTGCTTCGACAACTTTTCGCTTCTTCTTAGCAAATGAATTCCTGATTGGCGTGCTATCCGTTTTCGTGCGGTACATTTCCACTTTCGAAGGATCAATCGCCAATTCATCCGTATGCGGCATCAATGGGTCGCGTGTAAATGTTTCTGTGCCTACATCATACGTCGTGAGATAATGATAAACGAAATACAAAGGTTGCGGTGAACCATCCGGAAAATAATTTTCAAGGCGGCAGCAAAACATCAATACATCCGACTTACTCAACTTCTCACCCATCTTCACCGAATCCGACAACCCATAACCTCCTCCTTTGCCATCTTTCTTATCGGGTTTACCATCTTTCGGATCCTTCTCTCCACCTTCATCCTCTTTCATTTTCTTTAACAACCCATTCTTCTCGTCGTAGCCCTCTCCCATTCCACCCTTGCCTTCTTCATCACCTTCTTCACCTTCACCTTCTCCCTTATTCTTCTCGATTATCTTTTCCGTTGCTTCGATATCAACACGAAAAAAAGTTTCGATGATTTTGAATATTCCAAATGAAATGGTGATGAACAAAACAACCAACGTAACCCACCGAAGAAACTTCTTGCCTGTCCACTCGTGCGACTCCAGAAACTGCGGAGCAAGAAAAAGCATGTATGCGCAGTATACGAAAATCGGAATGAGATAAAATGAAAGATCTTCAACATTTACGTTTTCCAGCTGCGAAAAGAATACAATGAAAGCCACCATGAGCAAACAACCATACAGCACCATAAACAACCTTGATCTGTTGATCATGAAGCCG
>CAZBYM010000284.1:0-5874 GCA_964495745.1 uncultured Chryseobacterium sp.
TGGGTTTGGAGCTCCCAATTGAAGTAAGGAAAATTATTATTACACCGGAGTTTTTCATTTCCCGACACTTCATTTCCTCAGTCAGAGTGATCGATTATTTAGCTAGTAGTAGTTCAGTTATGTATGAGTATGACAAACCGAGAGGAATAGTTTTGGGTGTCTCGATGTCGGCCGGATATATGATTTCTCGAGATGTCGGATTCTGGGCAGGATATTCTCTGACACGGAGTCGCGAAAAGTTATTCATCCCTCGAAGTTGCTCTGCATGCGCAGATTCGAATATTAATTTATTTGGAATGTTTCATTCATTTGCTTTGGGAATAACACTAAACTTGAAATGACGAAAATACTAGCCTCGATTTGTATTATTGCATTTAGCTTGACATTCGTGACTTGCAGAAAAGAAATTCCGTTTGAACAAACAAATCCTGCTGACACACTTTTCCCAAGATCTTATTTGCCAATTTATCCGGGCTCGTGGTGGACTTACCGTTGGCTAGCTGATAGCACGACTTTTACTGATAACGCTTCCGGATACGAGCTGGCATCAATCAATTACGATCACTACAATTCTGAGAAGTATTATGTTCCTGTTTGGAGAAACAGAAATTATTTTGGTTATGGATTCTCCAACGAAAATGGCTCTCAAGTATTTACTAAGGAGGTCGAAGAAACGCTTGGTGCTTCGTGGTTGCATGAATCACATCCAGGCGACCCTCGTTTTAGCAATTGGCGCGTGTATAGGAGGGTTGATTCTGTAGGGTTGAGTATTAGTGTTGACTCTGTCCAGTACAATGACGTAATTAAGATTATTGAATGGGAATCATCAAGTGGGACAACTGCGAATTGGGATGCGTTTCAGTATTACTATGCCAAAGATGTTGGACTAATCAGAATGGACTGTTTGACATGTTCGGGGAACATTGGATATTACTTGATTGATTATTACATAAGCAACTAAATTGTTGCTTTTAATAATGTCATCAATCTTCCCTCAGCCTCCCCCAAATCCTTCCCAAAAACAATAATCCCTTCTTCGTGCCCCGCCATCGCTAAAACTTTTTGTGTTGCCAGATCTGTTTCACGAAACATTCTGATAATTTCAAAAGCCATCGCAGGCGTTCCGTATTCTGTTGAAGCGCCTGTAGTCGGAATTTTATTCAACACTTTTTCCCAAAGTTCAAGATCATGAATATGAATAATGGCATTTACCGATGAATCACATTCGTAAATTACAGCATGTGTCAACGACTCCGAAGAAGCAACAATGGGACCAACTGCAGTCAGTGAATTTTGTGCAACATCATATTCCGTAACAGTTGTATAATGTTCATTGGTGAGTTCGGCAATTTTACCAGTCATTGTACCTGTAACGATAAACGTATTTTCTTTCAAACGAATACTCATGTTGCCGTAACCAATATTCTCATCGTTCACCCCGATAAATTTCAATGCAAACATTTTTCTGCGAAACGAGTTGAGTTCCGAAATTACCTCATCGCTCAACGGATCTCCTTTGATCCATGTGCAATTGAATTTGACAACTCCTGTTTCTTTCATCCTAGATTTTTTCAGGATACAAATTTAGAATTGCTTTTTCATTGGCAGCGCAGATTCCGCGTTCAGTAATCAAACCCGTAATTAGTCGCGACGGCGTTACGTCAAATCCAAAATTTGCAGCCGGACTTTCCAACGGTGCGATCAAAATAGTTTTCAATTCGCCTTCGCATAATCCTTGCATGTATTTTACTTCATCCGCGTTTCGCTCTTCGATTGCAATTTCTTTTTGTCCGTCAGAAATGGTCCAGTCGAAAGTGGAAGAGGGCAGAGCCACATAAAATGGAATCTTGTTGTCGAATGCCGCCAGCGCTTTGAGATAGGTTCCAATTTTATTAGCCACATCTCCAGTTCTTGTAACACGATCTGCGCCGGTGATTACCAAATCAACCATTCCGTGTTGCATCAAATGTCCGCCGGTGTTATCTGCAATAATCGTATGAGGAACTTTCTGTTGCAACAATTCCCAAGCGGTCAAACTCGCGCCTTGATTTCGCGGACGTGTTTCGTCAACCCAAACGTGAACTTTTATCCCGCGGGCATGAGCTTCATAAATTGGTGCAGTTGCAGAGCCGTGATCGACAAATGCAAGCCAACCTGCGTTGCAATGAGTAAGGATATTGACAACATCTCCATTCTTTCTCGTGCTGATTTGCTCAATCAATTCAACACCATGCATGCCGATGTTTTCGCAGTACGTTGCATCTTCATCTGCAATCTGTGATGCCGTTCGTTTTGCAAGTGCAATTTTTTCTTCAACGGAATTTCCTGCAGAAATGGATTTGACTTGACGATCAACTGCCCAGGCGAGATTCACTGCTGTCGGACGCGTGGCTTTTAGTTTAGTCGCGCACTGCATCAGATGTTCATCATACGATGTAGTATTCGAAGATTCCATCGCTGCCAGATACATTCCGTAACCAGCAGCAGCTCCGATAAGTCCTGCACCTCGAACATGCATTTCGCGAATGGCAATTGCCATCTCTTCAACTGAAGTTATTTTTTCCACGACAAATCGATGCGGAAGAAAACGCTGATCAATGCAACATACAATCGCGCTGTTGTTATCATCTAACCAAATTGTCCTGAAATATTTTCCCTCAACGATCATGTTACAATGTTACGATTTTCCCGTCTCCCGTCTCCCGTCTCTCAACTCCTAAAACATCGCCCTCACCTGAGCCATTCCGGTATGAATCGGTTTATTGTCCGGCGTTTTTCTTCCTTCATATCCCAATGTCAACTGAAGACTTCCACCCAAACTTTGTTGCCATCCTGCTCTCCACGTGAAATTCTCTCCGGGTTTCAATCCTTCGAGCATTTCGTAACCGGTCGTTGAATTCACAGTTCCTTCATATGCAATTTTGAAGTAATTGAACTCTACCGTCATCCCGCCTTTTGAAGCTTTGCTCAAGCGAAATTCCACGCCCATTTTCTGCAATTGGATGGTTTCTCCCCCGAGATCTGCAAGATTTTTCTTTTCGGAGTAGCGATAAATTAAACTCACGCGAAAAGTTGTTCCGGGTTGAAAACTGATTTTTGGTTCTGCTTCAAAATAGGTGATTTTGTAATTTCTTGTAGAAAAATATTCAGATGAATTGGTTTTGATCCCATTCTTGTATTCAGTGACAAATGAAAACGCTCGTGTGATATTCCAACGCATGCGTATCTGGTGAAATTCATTCCCACGACTTTCAAGTCCGTTTGTCAATAGATTTTTTCCGCGAAGCTCCTGCCAGGTGTAATCCAATCCAAACTTGCTGGAAAGCTGATTGAAGAAAATTGTATTGCGAACAGTAGCATTCAATGTCACAAGTGCCGTATCTCCTGCATCATCTAGTTGCGGAACAAATGCGTGTTCAATTTCTTCACTCATGGTTTTACGATCAACACGATAAACTGCCTGATCAGAAAAACGCCCCAATAATTTCTTCCAGCCTTTTTTCTGTTGCCATGCTTGTGGCGCTTTGATCTGAACACTTTGGGAAAACTGACTCGTGTAAACCTTTACATACTGACTCGTTGGTGTATAAACACGAATGTATTGAGCTTGATCACTGAAGAGCGCGATTTCAAATTCATTCAATTCTTTTACGGCATTGCCATTGTAATCTGTCCATGAATATGCGCCTTGTCCTGCAGGAACTTCGAGGTAAAAATATTCTTTCTTCACCTCAAGTCCAGAGCCGGCTTCATAAAAGGTGGCAAGATTCATGGCGCCTTTGAAAAGTCGCACGGAATATTCAAGTCGCCCAACAACAGTATTGTCGGGTTGCAAATTCGTGAGGAGATAATTGCGTATATCCAGTCGACGATAACTAGTCGTAATGTTCAGGCGCTGATTTTTCCATTGATTAAATCCGAGAGTAGCGCCAATACTTTCTCCAAATGTTGTCATATCCATCAACTCATAACGTGGTAACCAATCTGCGCGTTGACGATAGAAAACTTTCACTGCTGTTTTAGAAGAATCTCCTGCCTGTATAAACGCTTCCCATTCCACAAACCCAAAACTTAAGGCTTGTAGTGTATCGCTTCCCGGTTTGTGAATTTTACTGAATTCGATTTCTTCCCAGCCTCCGACAGAAAACACTTTACCCAATGGAATAGTTAGTGTAAGCCGTTCACGTTTGAAATCTGTTTTGCCGTACGAGCCTGTAGAATTCAAAATGCTTCCGTTGAATGCAACACGAAATAGTTTAGTGTTTGCACTCAATACAATTCCGTTTTTTATTCCTGTGTATTGTGCGCCTTCATTGAAAGCAGAAAAATCATACCCCGTGAGAAATTTCTGCTTCATTGATCCGAATCGAAACGAAGAAACAATCATGTGCTGATCCGCAGTTGGAGTTCGAAATGTATTCCATCCTAGATTCCAGTCACGTTCAAATTCAACCGGACGATATCGCTCAATGAATGTAAAATAGCGGCTCATGTATTCGTATTTCACGCTTGCGGAAATTTCAAGCGAATCCGATAATTGTTTTTTCTTTTTGTAAGAAATTGAGCCGGCGTAACCCTGATCGTCGAAGCTATCAATCGGAGAAAAAGTATTCTGGTCATACGAACTGATCGCGGCCTCTGCAGTGAATGCACTTGTTTTCGTTGTGTAATCACTGCTGAACGTCATCATCTGTCGCTGCTTGGGTGTGATGATTACAATCACAGGCTCATAATCTCCTTGCGCAACCCCGTCAACCGGAGCAATCCATTCAAACACTTTTCCGTTGGCCGATGCACTGATCTGATGATAATTTCCTTTTCCCGGACCTACATACCAGAAAGAGCATCTCCAAACTGCACTATCAGGTATTGTTGATTGTACATACACTGGAGAATACAGCACGCTATTTACAATCGTGTCTATTCTTTCATAACGAACTTCACTCGCAGAATATCCAGCGCTGTCGGCACCGGGAATTACAGCTTTGTTCAAAGTATCGCCTACCGCAGCAAGAATGAAAATATCTTCTTCCGTTAATGTCTGCTGAACTGGTTGATTTTTATGATCCTGTTCCGAAAAAGCATTGAACGTAAATCCGATTTTTCGATTTTCTTCGGTGTTTTCCCAGCGCACTCCGCTATGCAACAGTGAGCGTGAATAGTTTCTGTCGCTGTACTGAAATTCAACGACAATCCTTTTGTCTTTCGTGATTTGCTGCTTTGCAGTAAATGTAATTTCCGAAGTGTTGTAATCGATTATGTAATCATTGTCCTGACCTCGAACCATGAGACGGCCGTCGATGTACACTTTCTCTGTTCCCGAAAGCACAATGATGAATAATTCGTTCTCTGCGCCACGCAATCGATAGGGACCTTGGTTTCCCTCAACGCCCTGAATAATATTTCGTGCAAATTTTCCTTTGGAAATTGCAGCCGCAGCAGTAACAAATATTCGGGATCCAACTTTTTCATTTCCACTCAAGGTTATTGCGGTGCGCACTGAAAGTCCTTGACCTCGTTTATTGAATTTCATGAAATAGGAATCAGGGCGTTCCGTGAAAAAATCTCCGGCAATTAAACGAGTTGTTCTTCGCGTTGTTATTGATGTCAACTGAATGTACACACGGTCAAATTCCTGCAACTGCTGAGTGGTTCCATCAGCTTGAATCGGGAGATTGTCGTCCGTGGCAACCATCATCAAATCTAGATTGTCTGTGAGCCGTCCCGAAATCTGCAAATTCAGATTTGAATTCACAGATACATCGCGTGTATTTCCAAATGAAATTCCCCGCGACAAACTTCCGCTCTTGTTCAATCCACCCATGGCGAACGGATCATCGGCTTTTTGTTTTTGAGGCGTGTACAAAAATGGAT
>CAZBYM010000285.1:0-5872 GCA_964495745.1 uncultured Chryseobacterium sp.
CGCAATGGCTTCCGGATTTTTATCGTGGTCAGTTTGTAATCACTTCAACATTCAGGTTGGACATGGAAAACATTTTGTTGGCGATGGAACGCGTTCGTTGCTGTTATCTGATAATGGTTTCAATTATCCGTTTGCTCGATTTACAGGATGGATTGGTGCCAACAAGAATATGCAATACACAGTGATGTATTCTTCATTTATGAATCTCACAGACGGTGGAGTGACAACACCAACAGGAACTGAGCGATTGTTCCAGAAAAAATCAGGAGTGTTTCATCACTTCACGTATAGGTTCTTGCGTCAATTTGAAGTTTCTGTTTTTCAAGGCGCAATTTTCGAACACGCTGATTCTACCAATCGACAGAACCTTAATTTCTGGTATTACAATCCCGTCATGTTTGCAAGCATGGCGAAATACGGATTGAAAGACACGAACAATTACATGATTGGTGCAACTTTCCGCGCTGATCTTTTCAGAACTGTTTCGCTCTATGGACAATTCGTGATTGATGAAATCGGAGATGGAAATCACGCGAAAGGCGGAATGCAAATCGGTGCGCGATACTTCAATGCGTTTACAGTAAAACATCTTCACTTACGCATCGAATACAACACAGTGAATCCGTACACGTACTCACATGAAGATGCGTTGCAATCGTGGTCGCATTACAATCAAGCACTTGCTCATCCGCTTGGCGCAGGCTTTACAGAAATCAACGGAACTGTTTCGTACAAGTGGCGCGACTTCTTTGCATATGCCAACATTTTTGTCGCAACTGCGCTTGTGGATACATCTGCTGTAAATGCCGGACAAAACATTTTCAAACCGAATACCCAAGCTTATATCGGTGTTGGAGAAGAGGCCACGCTCACAACTTTTGATTTTCACATCGGCTGGATGATCAGTTATGCCAGCAATCTCAACCTCTCGGTTGGATATAAAACGAGGAAAATGGATCTTCCGAGCAACCCGCAGGAGGTTTCCCTCGTATATGTGTCACTACGCACATCATTGACCAACAACAACTTCGATTTCTTTTAAATTACTATCTTTGTTCAAAACTTGTTAATAACCTGTTGGTTATCAACTGCTTTGGACATGATCACACCGATGACATACCTCATTTTAGCCGGAATTACGGCATTTTTGGTTGTTTTGCTGGCCACGCCATCACTCATCAAAGTAGCTTTTTTAAAGCGACTCTTTGACGAGCCAGGAGATGCGCGGAAACTTCATAAGCGCGTTGTTCCAACCATTGGTGGCATTATCATCTTCGCAGCAACCTTATTCGCATGCGCACTTTGGTTTCCTTACGAACAACTTCAGTCCGATACTACAAATAGCGGAATCCGCTTGTTTCAATTTGTCGTTGCTACATTAATCATCATGTTCTTCGTTGGAATCAAAGACGATATTATCGGAACAGCTCCTATTAAAAAATTAGCCGCCCACGTTGTTGCAGGAATGATTCTCGTGCTCATGGCAGAAACACGAATCCGCAGTATGCACGGATTATTTGGCATCGATGAAATTCCACTTTGGGCAAGTATTTTTCTATCACTCTTCACCATGATTGTTGTGGTGAATGCATACAATCTTATTGATGGCGTTGATGGTCTCGCAGCTGGTGTTGGATTAATCGGTGCTGCAGCAATCGGCGGAATGTTTGCGATGACCAATCAACTTGTTCCTGCAATTCTCGCATTCTCATTGGCAGGAGCACTCGCTGCATTTCTGATTTTCAATTTCGCGCCTGCGAAAATTTTCATGGGCGATTCCGGTTCGCTTAGCATCGGACTCATCATGAGTGTTCTTGTTATAACATTCATTGAACAAACTCCGCAAGCGGCAACTCCAATCTGGATTCAAAAATTAATTAATCCTGTTGTTGGAATGGCGATCCTTGCTTATCCTTTAACGGATACACTTCGCATATTCGGTTATCGTGCCATGAAAGGTGTTTCTCCTTTTTCTGCAGATAGAAATCACTTGCATCACTTGCTCATCGACAGCGGAATGGGTCATGTGAAAACTGTAATCTGGATTTACGCTGTAAACATTGGAGTAATTGCACTTGCAGCTGCTACAACATCTTATCTTCCTATTACAACCGCTTTCGCAATCACGGGCGGAACAGTTGTCGCACTTACATTCGTTCCATGGTTGCTTAAACGCGCAGCGATGAAGAAGAATGAAGGAGGTGGGAAGACAAGACATCTCAACGAAGTGGCGGCATGAGTTTGGCGTTCACCGTTCACCGTTCGCCGTTCGCCGTTCTGGCGATCATCGTTTTTACTTTCACCGTTTGTGCTATCCATGCACAACATGCACGTCTGAATCCTAACTTGCCATACCGATGGGAACAGGTGCTGAATGAAAGCAATCAAGTTTGGTATCATACTGCTGTTCGACCAATGATGGGAAGAGTTGAGGCAGATCGGCCAATCGTAAACGGTGATACACTTACTGTTTGGACCGAAAGCCGATTGTCGTGGAAATCTATTTATCAACGGCCACGAGATCCGGATTGGCATGTAGATTCATCTCGTTCTGGACTAGCCGTAGGAGTTTATCCAATTTACGATGCCACTATAGGCTACGATTTAAAGTCAGAACGTGCGTTGCTGAATTCGGCATTGGGCTGTGTTGTTGCTGGTGATTTCGAGAGAAAACTGGGATATGAATTGCGCGCAGCATCTGGAATTATAACACTTCCCAACTACCAGGATTCTCTCGCATCCACATTCGGAATAATTCCAGGTTGGGGCGATCGTGCTTATCCGATGGGAAATGGAAAATATTCTTTCCAGCATGTTTCAGGAAATATTATCTGGCGTCCGACTCCGGTTTTTAATTTGCAAGTGGGTCGCGATAAACATTTTTGGGGCGATGGACATCGATCACTTTTCCTCTCGGATATTGGCCCTGCAATGCCGTACATCAAAGCACAAACTACGATCTGGAAATTGCAATACACTTCTTTGTTTGCGTGGTTGCAGGATTGGACCAATTCAACCGGCAGCAACAAAGATTTCAGAAGCAAGTTTGCATCGTTTCATTATCTGAGTGTGAATTTCACGAAGTGGTTGAACATCGGAGTTTTTGAATCTGTAGTTTGGCAAGGAACAGATAATAATCGCGCGAGATGGTTCGATGCGAATTACTTAAATCCATTGGTGTTTTTCCGTCCGGTGGAATATAGTGTTGGATCATCGGACAACGCGATGCTTGGTATCGCAGGAAAAATTCGATTCAATCGCAACAACATTTTGTACGGACAAATTATTCTCGATGAATTTTATCTGAAAGAAATCAAAGCGTGGAAAGATGGTTGGTGGGCGAATAAGCAAGGCGTTCAGGTTGGATACAAATGTTACAACATCGGGCAAGTTGAAAATTTCCTGATGCAAATGGAAGTGAACATTGTTCGTCCGTATACATACGCGCACGGAAGTCCGCAACAAAGTTATTCCAATGGAGGAATGCCGCTTGCACATCCGATGGGCGCCAACTTCGCTGAGTTTCTCGGATTGCTTTCGTATCACTATTCGGGTTTAACCGTAACAGGAAAACTAGTAGGCATTCGTTACGGCGTCGACATCAACGACACCATGAATTACGGTCAGAATATTTTTCAGTCGTACATCACGCGTGAAAGCGAATACGGCAACAAACTTTTTCAAGGTTACGCCACGAATGTTTTTCTGGCGGAGTTCAATGCTTCCTATGTATTCAATACCAAGTTTCCACTTCGATTAGAGCTCACCGCAATTGCACGATCAGAAAATACAAAACTGATTGCTCGCAAGTTGAAATCATCGTGGGTGATGGTAGGATTGAGTTTGCCGTTGTGGCGGGCCAACAAAGACTATTAATTATTTTCAATTTTCAATTCTCCACATGTTTTACACTTGGAAAATCGAGAATTGTTAATTGAAAATCACGCATTTCGTCTAGGTCAGACTTTTGTTGACAATAGGTTCATCCCAAGGGAATCTAATATTACCTTTGCGCCACACAATTTTCACTTGCTGGCAGCCAACACACATACCATCGCCAAGTCATCCGGGTTTATGGGAAAAGTCACAGAATACGCGCAGTTCACTAAACTCAGGCTTTCTTCACTGGTCGTTTTTTCGGCGATTATCGGATATGTTATTGCCGTAGAAGAGCTTCAAAGTTCAGTTAAGTGGCTGGAAATGAGCATGCTGTTTCTAGGCGGGTTTCTGGTAACAGGAGCATCCAACGGTTTCAATCAAGTCATTGAGCGTGAATATGATAAGTTGATGCCACGAACGGCCACGCGACCTATTCCAACAGGAAAAATGTCTGTTTCTGAAGGAACAATTGTTGCAACAATTCTCGCAATAATCGGTACAGCTTTACTTTTGATTTTCGTTAATCCGCTAAGTGCAATTCTGGGCGTTACGGCTTTGTTGTTATACGTTTTTGCCTATACGCCGCTAAAGCGAATTACTCCTTGGGCCGTATTTGTTGGAGCTTTTCCGGGAGCAATTCCACCCATGTTAGGTTGGGTTGCAGCCACTGAAGGATTTGGTTTCGTTGGAACAAACGCACTTTTACTTTTCGCTGTTCAATTCATGTGGCAGTTTCCACATTTTTGGGCAATTGCATGGGTGGTTGACGAAGATTACCGCAAAGCAGGTTTTCGCTTGCTTCCCTCGAAGGAGCGTGACAAGAGCAGCGCTTTTCAAATTCTTGTCTATGCATTTTTTCTATTACCCGTTAGCGTGATGCCATTGTTATTCGGGATGACAGGAATCATAGGCATTTCTATTGTGTTTGTCTGCGGAGTTTTGTTCATTGCGCAAGCCTGGAAACTTTACAATACGCTTGAAATTTCTGCCGCATCAAAGCTGATGTTCGGCTCATTTATTTACTTACCGGTGGTGCAACTCGCCTACCTTTTCGGATAAAATCATGAATACGGCAACAATGCAAACCATTAGTGACGAACAGAGAACCAAAGAAAAAGCAGAACGTAATCTTGTTCGGCTTGGAACATTCAGTATTGTCATGTTATTCGGTGGACTTTCGAGCGCATATATCGTTCGTCATGATGGAGGGGCATGGTTCGGCATCAATATGCCCACACAATTCTGGATCAGCTCGGCGGTAATTCTTGCGAGTAGCATCACCATGATTCTTGCGCAATGGGCTTTCACCGCGAACAAGAAATCAATGGGTAATACTTTCCTTGTTGCAACATTTGTTCTGGGCTTGCTTTTCGCAATGTTCCAATGGCTTGGATGGAAAGAACTTATAGCGAATGGTATATTCTTTTCTCCGGCTGATGGGCAAGGCGCTTTGATCTCCGGATCCTTTATTTATGCTCTTTCCGGATTACACCTTGCGCACGTTTTTGGCGGTCTGATTGCCTTGTTGATCACATCGTTTAAGGGTTTCATGGGAAAATATCATTCCGGAAACATTCACGGGGTAAAACTTGCTTCGATTTATTGGCATTTCCTTGATGGTTTATGGATATATTTGTTCCTGTTTTTAACGATTTTTAAGTAAACTTGCACCGCTGAGGGATCAGCCAAGTTCAATAAGTAAAATCTAAATTAATTTCGATTATGGCAGGTTCAACTGCAGAACTCGACGAAAAGTACGCCTCATGGGATGGCGGAGAGTCTCCTCTCAAAGCGAGTTACGGTAAAATTTTCATGTGGTTTTTCCTTGTGTCAGATGCCTTGACGTTTTCGGGTTTTCTAAGCGCATACGGATTCTTCCGCCACAATTTCGAAGGAGCATGGCCTGATCCTCAAGCTGTATTCCATCACTTCCCATTCCTTCATGGTGTTCACTTGCCACTGATGTATGTTGGCTTGATGACCTTCATTCTCA
>CAZBYM010000286.1:0-5870 GCA_964495745.1 uncultured Chryseobacterium sp.
TTGCGCACAACGAAAAACCGTTTTGGTTCTACAAACGAACTTGGCATTTACGAAATGCAAGGAAGTGGTTTACGTGAAGTGAGTAACCCGTCAGAAATTCTTGTTACATCGCGTGATGAACCTGTTAGCGGAGTTTCCATTGCAGTTTTGATGGAAGGATTACGACCGATGCTAATTGAAACACAAGCTCTCGTGAGTTCTGCCGCATACGGAACGCCTCAACGTTCTTCTACAGGATTTGATTTGCGTCGTTTAGGAATGTTGTTAGCCGTGCTCGAAAAGCGTTGCGGATTTCGTCTTGGGGCGAAAGATGTTTTCTTAAATATCGCTGGAGGATTGCATGTAGAAGATCCGGGGATCGATCTTGCAGTTGTTTGCGCTGTACTTTCTTCGAATGCAGATATTCCAATCTCAACGGGGGTTTGCTTCGCAGCAGAAGTTGGATTGAGCGGAGAGATTCGTCCTGTTACTCGCATCGAGCAACGCATTTCGGAAGCAGAAAAACTTGGTTTCAAAGAAATTTACATTTCGAAATTTCATAAGGGATTGAAGCAGGATGCGTATGCGATACGGTTGCGGATGTGTGGAAAGATGGAGGAGGTTTTTAATGGGCTCTTCGGGTAATAGGAACGCGGATTTGGCGGATGAAGCGGATTTGCGCGGATGATCCGCCGCGGCGGATCGAAGAATTAATAAGAATACTATTGGGATAAGTAATGTTACAGAAAGAAATAACGGATAAGATTTTGCGTGCATATTATACAGTGTACGATGAATTGGGATATGGATTTTCAGAAAAGATTTATGAAAATGCCATGTGTAAAGAGCTGGCTCGACTTGGACTTGATTGTTCAAAACAGCTTCCAATCAAAGTCTACTACAAAGGAGAAATTGTAGGAGAATACTTCGCAGATATTCTGGTCAATGGATCGGTCATTGTGGAACTAAAGGCATGTTCGACTTTGGTTGAAGAACATGAACATCAATTATTGAATTATTTGAAAGCGACAGATGCTGAAGTTGGATTGTTGTTGAATTTCGGAATGCAGCCAATTTTTCGCAGAAAAGTCTTCATGAATGCCTTGAAGTAATCCGTTATTAATCAACAAACCGAAGCTTTGAAAATCGGCAGTGTCTCAGTTTGATCATAAATGTTCCACTCTAATTAATAACCGATCTGCGAAAATCCATCGATCCGCCGTAGGCGGATATCGGTTTAACGTGTTGGCTTCATATGTTAAACGATGGTGCAATCGTAGCACTTCAATAGGAACGCGGACCCTGTGCTGCGCATAGGGCGCGGATTGAGCGGATTTGCGCGGATGATCCGCCACGCGGATCAAAAATGGATCGTAAAGGATACCAATCTGCCATGGCAGATTGGTGTCACTAAACAATCCGCGAAAATCTGTTTGATCCGTACAATCCGCGTTCCTATTTTTTGTTGCGCAGGAAAAATATTTGAAACTGATACACTACCTGAATCCGCCGCATCCGCCAAATCCGCGTTCCTATTGAGTAACCAGATCCCGAACGTAATCCTTTGCACCTAATTTTGCTTCGGAATTTTCCCTCGCCGACGCATCTCTTCTACTACTCGCGCTGTAACATCTTTCAATACGTACTGGTCCGAATTTTTCTTATAAATTTCTGCTGCAATCTTCCCCTCATAAATTTCAGAATATTTGTACCGCTTAGCAGTCAACTCCCCATAGTGCATTATTGTGTCCAGAATTGCCTGATTTAGAATTGAATCAATGATGCGGCATTCTTCAGCTGCAAGATCTTGATATGCAGTCCAGTTCGCTACGCTATCTGGTAAATGATGACAATAACCTTCGTGTTTACACGATTTCCTTAGGGAGTCGTCCTCTCTTTTCCTTGCTCTGTACTCTATTTTCATTTGTCTCAATGTAAAATCAGCCCAAATCTTATAATTGTCAAGGCTATCATTCTTTGTCCGATACTCTGGCATCAACACGAGGATTGAATCAGCGTCATAATAATGAAGAATCTTTGTTGCACGTGGCTGTGCGTTCACAAGTTGTGCCAACACAATCGCGAATACCAATAGAACATTCCATTTGATCCTAAACATCGCTCAAAGGTACTGTCAGGGGAATAGCGATAAAATACAAATTTTACAAAAAGGTGTATTTCAATTGTAAAGCAGACGCAACGAATGACGATAGAGTTTGATTTCAATTCTGTATGCTCATTCAATGCGCGCTCTGGAATGTGGGTAATCCGTTTTCGATCAACTAACCGAAGGTTTGAAAATCCGCGAGAATCCGTCGCATCCGCCAAATCCGCGTTCCTATTACTAGCAGTACGTGCTCAGTGTACTATTCCAGTATTATCCGCTGCGAATAAATCTTGTCCCCATCAACAACTCTCGCAACATAAACTCCGCTTGCGAGATTCGAAAGATCCAATTCGACAATGCCGGAATTCGCTGTTGCATTTAGAGTAAGAATTTCTCCCAGCGCATTGATCATTTCAACTTGAATGATCCCGTTTTTTTCAGAATGAAAATTTAACGAAACAATTCCTGATGAAGGATTCGGATAGATCGAAATTGACTCATCAGTGATATTATCATTTACACCCATTGGGCAACTCATTGGATATTGAAAATAACAAGTTGTATCCCAAACCTGGTCGGTGACCAAAACTGTCGCCATAAAACCAACTGGTATGCTATCCAGCGATGTAGGAATCTCGTGCAACATTATCCCCTGTCCCTGCCAGAAGAAATAAAAGAGTCCTTGCGGATTGCCGACTGTATCTCCATTGAAATTATCGATCACTTGAATAGTAGGATAATTGATTCCATTCGTGTCTCCGTTGAACAGAGTAACTTCCATTACGTTGTTGGCTGTGTCAATCTGAATATCAAGTACGCACATCATCGAACAATTTGCAACCGGTTGCGCGAAACTTTTTGCGGAGCACAAAATCAAAAGTGCGAGTAGTAATTTTTTCATGGGTTAGATTTGAAATGATGGAAATAGTATGTTCTAAATTACGCCATACAATAACCCTGCACAATCAGAATTTGAGTTTTTCTTACGCGTTCTTCCTTATTGTTTAATGAGGCGCTGAGAACATCGGATTTCCCCAGTGAACACTGTCACAATGTACATTCCTGACGCCAAGGTTGAAATATCGATACTCGTAGTTGAACCGGTTTCATTCTGATTAACATCTTTCGCGATTAGAATTCGTCCTGAAATATCGCACACTTCAATTGTGAATTTTTCTGATCGAACATTTGGAAGCAAAACGTTACACACATTTTCAGATGGGTTCGGCGACAAGCTGATCGAATAATTTTGTGGAGTAAGTTCAGTGCTATTCATGATAAACTGCCACTGTAACAATTTCACGCCGCCCGTATCGGCAGGGAAAGGTGAGTTAAACGGATTATCAGCGCGACCAACAGCAACAAGATTTCCCAGCACATCAATTCCCCACGATCCACCAAGATCATTCGATGGCCCCCACCATCCGATAATATCCGGTTGCGAAGGATTGCTCGCATCGAAAACAAGTACTTCTGCATCGCCGCCTGAAACCATCACGATTTGTTCATTCGCCAAATACACAATCTGATTAGCGTGCCCATCACTTCCAAACCAACTTAATCCAATACAATTCCAAGGATTGTTCCATGCCATCGAATACATGTTGGATGGAACAGCAACGTTGATTACTTCGAGTCCGCAATAGTCTACAGGGACATACGCGTAATCACCAATCCACACCACCTGATTGTATGCTGCATTGGCAACAGAAGTAAGACTTGTATTTACGTACTGCCCGATTTCCGCTGGAGCAGTCTTGATACTTACATCAATCATTCGTAATCCACCGGCATCAAATGCCAGAAGTAATGTGTCGTTTCTATAAGAGCATCCGCGTGCTGTTGGTGCGTAAGGAGGATTTCCAAAATTTGTATCAGGCAAGAACTGTGATACAAATTGGATATTTCCTGGTGTGCTAACGTCAAGAATAATTAATCCATCTTCCATGGCACACACGTATGCATATCCATTTGCGATCAATACGGACGAAACTCCATGCGTCCATGCGGTTGTATCCCATTGATCTACGATTACCGGTGATTGCGGAACAGTTGCGTCAAGAATTGCGAGGCCAGGAATTTGATCTGCGCCTTGAAAATCTCCAAGCCCAACGTAGAGAAAATTATTCTCCTGTTCGACGTAAGTTGGTTTCAATGTTGCGAAAGAAGCGGTAGGAATTGTATTAACAGGCGCCGGGGCATTCACATTCGAAATATTGAACGTTACAAAACCATATTCTTTCGATGCGGCATATAGATACGGTTGGCCTTGCCTGTTCAGAAGAGGCTTGAACGTTGAATTCCACACTGGATAATTGTATTGTCCAAGTGGAGTAAAAACTACGGTGTCATTCTGCGCAACAAGCAGGTTGGACAGAAAAAGTAATCCTAGAAGTAGTCTTTTTTTCATGGTTGAATTTTTTGTTCTAGTTAGACCAATGCACCACCGTAAGGTTTAATTAACCGCCGGCTCCATTAAGGTCAACGACGATTTTTCCGTATTCAGTTCCGCGAGCACGCCAACAGGAAGCGTGAATTTGTCCTTAATATGCCCAATGGCAAAACCTTTTATCACCGGATAATTTCTGGTCTTGAAATGATAATCCAACACCTGATCAAGTGTAAATGATTTCTCCGGCTCTTCCGGTTCACATTTCGCGCAAGTTCCGAACACAACGCCTGCCAGATTATCCAATATTCCGTTCTGTGCGAGTTGCGTCAGGAGTCGATCTACACGATAAGGTTCTTCTTCTGTTTCTTCGAGAAATAAAATGCTGTTCTTGAAATCGGGGAGAAATCCGGTTCCGATCAAACTGCAAATGATCGAAAGATTTCCTCCAAGTAAAATACCTTTTGCATAGCCTGTGTGAATCGTTTTTACTTCCGGATTCGACATGATGAACGGGAACTCTGCATCCTGAACAACGCTGAGAAAATTTTCAGTTGTCGCGCCTTCCCAAGTTGAATTTCCAACAGGTCCGTGAAAAGTAACGAGTCCGGTTTTCGCGTAAAGAGCAAGTAACAAAGTTGTAATGTCACTGAATCCCGAAATAATTTTTTTTGAATCTGCAATCAATGACATGTCAATGAATGGCAACATGCGCGCACATCCCCATCCTCCACGTAAAGCAATAATCGCTTTCACTTCCTTGTCGAGCATAAATGCCATGAATTCCTTTCCTCTGAATTCATCATCACCAGCGAGATAACCTGTTTTTGTTTTTGCCGTCTCTCCAATCTTCACGCGAAAACCCATGGCTTCAACTGCTGCAGTCGCTTTTGGAACTGTGTCGTCATTAAAAATTGCGCCTGCCGGAGCCATAAGCGCTATGAGATCACCTTTCTTCAGTCGAGGCGGAAGAAGTATTGCAGGATTAGGCGCATACAATCCGGCTTGCTTTGAACCGGCAAACAAATTGCTTGTTGAAAGCAATCCGGCTCCAAGTGAAATATTTCGGATGAATTTTCTTCGACTGCTCATTGGAATGGTGAATAAATTTCAAACCCCGCGATTCTGCGGGGTTTGAAATTTGAATTACTTGTTCGTTGGCTCCAGAACCTTGAAGAGATCATCGAGGTTTGGAATAAGAATGATTTCTGTTCTGCGATTCTTCGCACGCGCTTCTGGTGAATCTCCTGCCGCAACCGGGAAATGTTCTCCACGCCCAGCAGCAGTTAGTCGCTTCGCATCAACTCCATTCAGAATCAGAATTTTGGTCACAGACGTTGCACGCATGACTGAAAGATCCCAATTGTCCTTGATCTCTCCGCTACCTTTCATAGG
>CAZBYM010000287.1:0-5858 GCA_964495745.1 uncultured Chryseobacterium sp.
CGCCACTATATCCGCCGCCTTTTCCTCCCGCTCCTCCGCCACCACCATTTCTTAAAGTTCCATTTGTTCCGGGATTCAAATTCGCAGTCGTACTTGCATTATTCGCGCCACCGGGAATTCCAACTGCACCTGTTCCACCAGCACCACCATTTCCTCCAGGAGCACTTTCAGAACCAAAACAACAAGTGTAATTACCATCACAACTGCCACTATTGCCCGTAGCTCCAGGTGATCCACCAATTCCATTAACACCATTCATTCCATTACTACCGGGACTTGCATTCCCTATTGTCAGATCACATCTGCAAATGGAATAGTTGCTGCAATTATTTATCCATATCCCGTAATTCGATTTTCCCCGTCCGGAAGGATCAACACCGCTTACGTTCGTAGTAACAATATATAAATCCTGAAGTCCCCAATTGGAAACTCCGTTCGCTTTGAATCCTATTCTATGTGTTACGCCATTAACAGTTTCTTCACCGGAAAAAGTGATCGTAGTTATTTGCAGAGTTGACTTGGTCCAGATGTTACCCGACACGGAATAACAACCTTCAATCTTTACGTTCGACGCGATATTGATAATGGACGTTTCTGTGTACGATCCACCAGCCATACAAATATTAGTTCGGCTACCTGCAACTAAAGTTAATCCTTGCGATAAAGTTTGAACAGGAGAAGATTCTGTTCCAGGATTACCGTTGTTACCAATGGTAGAAACATAAATATAGTTGCATGTTTGAGCGTGAAGAGCTGTTGTCTGAATGAAGATTGACCAAAGCACACTAACTGCGAGTAACAATTTTTTCATAGAAAGTAAGGTTATGTATTTGATCAAATGTAGTACAATTCTCATAGGTGAAAAATAGCCTGAAACCGCAAAAATGACACGTGAATCGTCTGAACTACAAAAAGTGACTCATTCAACAAGAAGGGCAGCTCCATTTCGTCTTCGTGGCAGGGGACTGCTTCGTACCTCGCAGTGACCCCTACACTTTTTGTGTTTCGCGATTTTTCATCGCGCATTGTCGCCGTGCCGCCTTTCACGATTGCTATCGGGATGCGTGGTCAATTCACTTACCACTCTCGCGAAATCCATCCCATCAAAATTTCCGCTCGTCATAAATAACAAGACAGAGTTGTTCCAGTTCTTCGACTGAAGTTCTGCGACGAGTTGTTTCGAATCAGTTGAGACTTTAATGTCGGGACGGGCGAAAGCACTTTTCACTTGTTCAATAGTTATTGGCGAGAGTTTCTTGTGCGCAATCGTATGCGGATTAAAATAAACATACGCTTCATCTGCAGCATCCATCGCTCCGTTATATTCTTTCAGAAACTCTGCTGTGAGTGAACTGAACGTATGCAACTCCATGCACGCAACTACTTTTCTATTGGGGAATTGTTTTTTCACAGCCGATGTAGTTGCTTTTAGTTTCGATGGTGAATGCGCAAAATCTTTGTAACAATTGAACGTATCACGCTTTGATACGAGTTCGAGTCTGCGCGCGGCACCACCAAACGATTGAATAGCCGCATCGAATTGATCGTCATTCACGCCAATCGCATTACATACATAACGCGCACCTGTAAGATTCATGAGATTGTGATCACCGAAAATTAGCAATGGAACTTCTCTACCGTTGCGAATGAGATATGTCGTTCCATCACGAATTACGTTTGGAGGTACACCGTAGGGCCTTTTTTCAATATCATTTGTTGCAGTTTCGGCAGTTCTACGGACAACATCATCAACTTCACAATAAACCAAAACACCACGCCGTGTCGCCGTGTCGCCGTGACGCCGTGGTTCAATTAACGCAACAAACTTCACAAACTGCTCCACATAATTCTCAAACGTCGGAAACACATTTATATGATCCCATGCAATTCCACTCAGCAATGCAATGTGCGGATGATACAGATGAAACTTCGGCCGGCGATCGATTGGTGATGCAAGATATTCGTCGCCCTCGAGTACGATAAACTTTGCATCCGAAGTAATTCTTACCATCGTTTCAAATCCTGCAAGTTGTGCACCAACCATGTAATCGGTATCGATGCCACAATGTTTTAAGACGTGCAGAATCATGGCGGTGATTGAGGTTTTGCCATGACTTCCGCCAATCACAACACGGATTTTGTCTTTGCTTTGCTCGTAAAGATATTCGGGATACGAGAATATTTTCAATCCCAACTCTTTCGCGCGAATCAATTCCGGATTGTCTTCACGCGCATGCATTCCAAGAATCACTTCATGAATAGACGCATCAATATTTTCCGGTTGCCATCCCATTTTCTCAGGAAGAATTCCGTGTGATGCAAGTCTGCTTCGCGAAGGTTCGTTGATCTCATCATCGGAACCGGTTACATGATGACCTTTGAGCTTCATGGCGATAGCCATATTGTGCATTGCGCTACCGCCGATAGCAATAAAATGAATCTTCATTTACGATTTGAGATTTACGATGTACAAATTTGAAACGGTTCCAAAAGCAGCTCATGCTAAACTACAAGAAGAATTGATCCACCCAGCCCCAATTTTATCTTGTTTCCGAACATGTCCCTGTGAAAATTGCGATTTCAAACGACCAAACGGCACCTCGTTTTTTCGTATATTCGTAACCCATTTGTAACCCAAAATATTTATGCGCGCTCTATCCATTATCGGCATCATCATGAGTCTTGGTGCGATTCTATCTTCTATTGTAGTGATGACAGAAACAAGATGTTATTGCTATTGTCAAGACGACTATTTTTCCAGCGGAAGCACAACCCCCGACACAGCAGTTGGTGGCGGACTAATCATGTTATTGATCAGCGTGTTTTTTCTGATTTTTGCAATCATTTCCACAGTGACAAGTTTCTCGAAGAAAAGTGCACCGGTTGCGACTGGTCCTACTAATTATAATACGCCTTTCACGACGTATCCTCCCTATCAGCAACCTACACCGCAGTATAATAATCCAACGCAAAATCCGTACACACAACAATACACCAATCCGTATACACAGCAGCCGCCACCACAGAATAATCCGTATCAAAATCCACCGGTGAATAATCCGTATCAGAATCCTACGCAGAATAATCCGTATCAAAATCCTCCGGTACCAAAGAATCCTTATCAGAATCCGCAGCCACCTCAGAATCCCTATGCGCCACCAACACCGCCACCAGTTCCACCAACACCGCCTGCGGAATAGTTCACCGTTCTGCGTTCACTGTTCACAGTTCGAGTATCTAACAGTGAGCTCCGAACGGTGAACCATTCAACGGTGAACATTGAACCATTTAACGGTGAACTTTCTTAACAGTGAACTTCAAAAATGAAATTACACACGATAGATACCGGATTTTTCAAACTCGACGGAGGCGCCATGCACGGCGTTGTTCCAAAAAGTTTGTGGAGTAAGAAAAATCCAGCCGATGAAAACAATATGTGTTCCTGGGCAATGCGTTGTTTGCTCGTGGAGGATGGAGATCGATTAATACTCATCGACAATGGAATGGGTACCAAGCAGGACGCGAAATTTTTCGGATATTATTTTCTTCACGGCGAAGCTTCGCTGGAGAAATCGTTGAAAGCAAAAGGATTTGATTTTTCGGATATCACAGATGTATTTCTCACGCATTTGCATTTTGATCACTGCGGCGGAAGTATCAGCAAGAAAGATGATAAAGTATTTACTACTTTCCCCAAAGCAACGTATTGGACAAACGAAAAGCATTGGGAATGGGCGACTAAACCAAATGCACGTGAGAAAGCAAGTTTTCTGAAAGAAAATATTCTTCCTATTCAGGAAAGCGGACAAATGAAATTTTTTAAAGAATCAGACGAACTCATTCCGGGTTTCAAAACCTGGTTTACTTACGGACATACAGGAGCGATGATGTTGCCACACATTCAATACAAAGGCAAGACAGTTGTATTCATGGCAGACTTGTTGCCATCAACAGCTCACGTTCCGCTTCCATGGATCATGGCATACGACACAACTCCGCTTAAAACGCTCAGCGAAAAAGAAGAATTTCTCCCGAAGGCCGCTGAAAACGAATTTGTTTTGTTCTTCGAACACGATTACATGCACGAGTGTTGCACAATTGAAAAAACAGAATCAAATTTCCGGGTGAAGGAAACTTCGTCACTGGAACAAATCTTCGGATCATGAAAAAATCTTCCCTAACTACCGCGCTTGTACTGCTCTCATTAGTCGTTTTCGCTGGTGGCGGCATTCACTTTACCGAAGGCAAATGGGACGACATTAAAGCACTTGCCAAAAAAGAGCAGAAATATATATTCGTGGATAGTTACACTGAATGGTGTTACTGGTGCAAAGTCATGGACAAAGAAACTTTCACTGATACCACAGTCTCCAATTTCCTCAATACGAATTTCATTTCCATCAAGCGCGAAATGGAGAAGGATGAAGAAGGAATTGCGATGAGCATGAAATACCACGTGAACGCTTTTCCAACTTATCTGGTTTTTTCTCCTGAAGGAATTCTTGTGCATAAGATAATTGGATTTCGTCCCGCTCCACAATTCATGGAGGAACTAAAAAAATCACTGACCATAACTGCTGGCATGTTCCCAGGGATGAGCGCGTCGCTCGACCCTGGATATCCACAGTTTTACAGAGAATCATTCGGCACAAGTAAGAAGAGAAAATATCCGGCACTAAAGACTGTGACCGATTTTCTGGATGGGCAGAAAGATCTTTACTCAGAAGTTTGCTGGAGCGTAATGTGGAGATTTTCGCTCAATGAGAAATACGAAAACTGGGTTCTTGAAAATCGCAGCAAGCTCACAGAACTTTATGGCGGAGAAGAAGTCGACGACAAGATCAGTTCGATAATTTCTGTTCGTGTTGATCGCGCAGGTGAAACAAAAGATGAAGTGGCGTTCAAAGCTGCTTTGGCGCTCATCGATCAATATTTACCGGATCAGAAAGAAAATCTAACCATGTCTTTCTCTTTGGATTTCTATTTGAAAATCGGAGAATGGAAAAAATATGCTGCAGTAGTTCAGACGCATGTCGACAAAAACGGTTACAAGAATGGTGGTTTCATCAATGGTGTCTCATGGACGATTTACGAAAGTTGTCCTGACAAGGAAGTGCTGAAACAGGCAATCGTCTGGATGGATTCTGTAACTACAATCACGCCTGAGTGGGCATTGATGGATACTTACGCCTCTCTACTTTACAAAGACGAACAGTATAAGAAAGCAGAAGAAGTTGCACTTCGCGCAATTGATATTGGAAAAGCAGCTGGCGAAGATGTCAAGCCAACAGAAGAATTGCTTGCAAATATTCGTTTGAAAATAAAATAAACGAATCGGTCAATGGACGAGTTCGCGAGAGAAAAACTTGTATTCCTTATTTCTACTCCACTCTACGCCTTTTTTATTTTTGGCGAAGTAATCTTAAGCTATTTTCACAATCGCCACTATTACACAACCAAAGGCACTTTAATGAATGTGTGGCTTTCTGCGATCAATTTTGGTCTCGATTTTTTGCTGCGCGGATTTGTACTAGTGTTCCTCGGATACTTTTTCACTTTCAAATTCATCGCCATTGAATCAGTATGGATTTATTGGACCGTTTTATTATTCACAGAGGATTTTATGTTCTATTGGTTGCATCGCGTAGATCATTATTGCCGCTTGTTCTGGGCTGTTCACATCACCCACCATTCATCTGAAGAATTTAATCTCACGGTTGGATTCCGCTCTTCTGTATTGCAACCTTTGTACCGTTTCATTTGGTTTATTCCACTGCCACTTTTCGGATTTAAGCCGGAAGATATCATGCTCATGTATGCTATCACGCAGATTTATGGAATTCTTATTCATACACAAT
>CAZBYM010000288.1:0-5848 GCA_964495745.1 uncultured Chryseobacterium sp.
GCTACAGGAACCGGAGTTGTTGGTGCAGGAACTGCATCAACCAGTTTCTATCTGGTTAACGGTTCAGGTGGTGCATTCGGTGGGCGCCCGATAGGAGTTTATGGTCGCGCGGTACAGGATTCTACAACACTTGGCGCAATGCGCGCTGGAGGTTATTTCTATACCAACGTTAATGCTTGGTCTTATGTAGGCTGTGTTACCAATCTAGGTGTGATCCGTAAGATTGAAGGAATGGGAACTGTAAACACTGTCGTAAATGATGTCAACGGAAATCAAGTTGTAATGAGTGCGCCGGAAGCGCCTGAAAATCTTTTCATGGATTACGGAACTGGTCAGCTTGTGAATGGTAGCGCTCACATTACACTTGACCCAAACCTGACAAAGAACATTGTTGTTAATGAAGAGCATCCACTGCGCGTTTTCATCCAATTAGAAGGTGATTGCAACGGTGTTTACGTAACCAGCAAAACCGCAGAAGGTTTTGATGTAACAGAGTTAATGAACGGACAGTCTAATGTAAAATTCTCTTGGCATGTGGTTGCAAACCGCGCCGACGAGGTTTTGAACGATGGTTCAGTTTCGAGATATTCAAGCGAACGTTTTGCTCCATCAATCGGACCGCAAGCGCAAGCTGCTGCTGCTGCACCTGCTGCAGTACCGGAAGTGCAAGGTGCACAACAGCCAGCACCAGTGCCTGCTGCAAAACCAAAGCGATAAAAAAGCAGAAGAATTTTGTAAGGCGATCCTTGAACGGATCGCCTTTTTTTGTTTTGCATTTGAAACGCAGAAGAATATTGCCAGCCCCGATTGAGTGTTGCGCCATGCGCAAACGAAAGCGGGAAAAGTGAATTTATGATGCGCAGGTGATGCGCTTCAGATAAAACCAATTTAAATTTTACCGCTATTATCTCAATTCAAATGACACTAATTGGGCTAGATACGTAGACATTCGATTTGCATTTCGCGCCCAGTTAGCCTAAATTTACCATCGGCATAACCTTTAGAAAAATAACAGCACATGAAAATAATTCGTCTGTTCTCTATAGTCGCTCTTATTGCGACGACAACTTTATCGGCTCAGAATAATGCAGGATTCGGTACAACAACACCTAACGCTTCTGCAATTCTTGAAATGCAATCAACGACACAAGGTGTGTTGGTTCCAAGAATGACCGCTGTGCAACGACTGGCAATTCCTGTCAATGCAACGACGGAGGGTTTACTCTGTTATGATTTAGATTCATTATGTTTCTTCTATTACAAGGCTGGAGTTTGGACTTCACTTTGTAATGCCGGCGGAGTTGGTCCAGCAGGACCGACAGGTGTGGCTGGTGCAGCAGGAACAAATGGAATAAACGGATTTAGTTGCTGGGATCTTGACCTTGATGGTGTGAATGATCCAGGAGAAGATGTAAATAGTGATGGAAACTGGGATGGATTAGATTGTCAAGGAATTGCTGGTGCAGCAGGGCCTACGGGTGTAGCTGGTCCAGCTGGTGCTAACGGAGCAACCGGACCTTCCGGTGATCCGGGACCTACGGGATTAACAGGAGCATCTGGACCTTCAGGTGATCCAGGGCCTACAGGAGCGGCTGGTGCAATGGGACCAACCGGTGTGGCTGGAGCTTCAGGACCTTCCGGTGATCCAGGACCAACAGGTGCAGTTGGCGCGATGGGACCAACAGGTCCGGCTGGTGCAGTTGGTGCAATGGGGCCAACAGGTCCGGCTGGTGCAGTTGGTGCAATGGGACCAACAGGTCCGGCTGGTGCAGTTGGTGCAATGGGGCCGACAGGTGTCGCGGGTGCTGTAGGGCCAACGGGAGCGGCTGGCGCAGTAGGACCAACAGGACCAACCGCAGCTGTGACTAGTGTTTCATTAGCTGTTGACTATACTGTAACAGCAGCGGCATGGACTAATATTGCACCCATGAGCGTAACATTCACCGCAACCAAAACAACTGCACTCGTAATTTTTTCATCTTCCGGTTTTGCATATACCAACTCAATGGCCTTTGTACAATTCAGGATAAGAAGCGGTGCTACAACTTTGGGTGGAACGAATACTCTCACTCAGAACTATGATGACGTTACGGGAACTATCACACCGTGGAGCTGTTCATTCACAAAAAACATTACCGGTCTCGTAATAGGTAACGTTTATACTTATCAGGTTCAGGCGCAACGTGGCGGAATTTTCGGCACCTACGATACAGCAATTTATTGCGCGACTCAACCTGACAGTCATCACATGACATTATCTGTAATTCAGTAATAATGAAAAAAATATTTCTTACTTCAGTTTTTTCAGGTGTTGCACTGATTGTATTTTCCCAAGTACCTGAAAAGGGCAAACCTCAATTGGCTTCTGCTGAGAAAAAGGATACCGTTGCCACTGCAGTCAATGCTCCGGCTCCTGTCTTGGGAAACAGCGCACCATCACTACAGAATGGTCAAGCTGCGGGTAAGTCTGAGCAGCCTGTAGCTCCACCCGTGTTGTCGGAGTCTACTGAACCGAAAAAGAAAGAGTAATGCTCTCAACAGAATTATCATAAAAGGAAGAGGTCTTGAATATTCAAGACCTCTTCCTTTTCAACGAATTATTAACTCTATCGCTACTGTTATGCGTCTACACGCGCATACTTCGCGTTCTTTTCAATAAACTCACGACGCGGAGGAACATCATCACCCATCAGCATAGAGAAGATGCGATCAGCCTCTGCTGCGCTATCAATAGTCACTTTTCTGAGCGTTCTGAATTCCGGATTCATAGTTGTTGACCACAATTGTTCCGCGTTCATCTCTCCGAGACCTTTGTAACGCTGAATTCCTACAGAAGATTCTTTGCCATCGCCGGCCAATTCTTTCACGAATGCATTGCGCTCATCTTCGGTCCAACAGTAGCGTTCCTCTTTGCCTTTTTTCACCAAATAAAGTGGTGGCGTTGCAATGTAGAGATATCCATTCTCAATGATTTCCTTCATTTGTCGGAAGAAGAAAGTCATGATGAGGGTAGAAATGTGACTTCCATCAACATCGGCATCCGTCATGATTACAACTTTGTGATAACGAAGTTTGTCGAGATTCAAAGCACGCTCATCATCAACGGTTCCGCGATGAACACCAAGTGCGGTAAAAATATTTTTTATCTCTTCGTTCTCGTAAATCTTGTACTCCATCGCTTTCTCAACATTGAGAATTTTTCCGCGCAATGGCATGATTGCCTGAAACGCACGATTGCGTCCCTGCTTCGCAGTTCCTCCGGCAGAATCTCCCTCGACGAGGAACAATTCGCATTTGCTCGCATCGTTTTCTGAACAATCGGCGAGTTTTCCCGGAAGTCCGCCACCTGTAAGAGCGCCTTTTCGTTGAACTAGCTCACGTGCTTTGCGTGCGGCGTGACGGGCAGTTGCCGCAAGAATTACTTTGTCGACAATCATTCGCGCCTGTTTTGGATTCTCTTCCAGATAATGGTTGAGCATATCGCTAACTGCAGAACTTACAACACCGTCAATGTCGCTGTTGCCAAGTTTTGTTTTTGTTTGTCCTTCAAATTGCGGCTCCTGAACTTTCACAGAAATTACAGCGGTGAGTCCTTCACGGAAGTCATCGCCATTAATTTCAAATTTCAATTTTGAAAACATTCCGCCTTTTTCAGCGTATGCTTTCAAAGTACGCGTGAGTCCACGACGAAATCCTGCAACGTGCGTTCCACCTTCATGCGTATTGATATTGTTTACATATGAGTGCAGATTCTCACTGAAGGAAGAATTGTATTGCATAGCCACTTCCACCGGAACACCATTACGTTCGCCTTCCATGTGAATAATATCTTCAGTCAAACGCTCACGATTTGCATCGAGGTAGGCAACAAACTCCTTCAATCCGCCTTCTGAAACAAACTTTTCACACACTGGAAATCCATCATCATTCTTCGAACGAAGATCGAAAAGTGTAATTGCAATTCCTTTGTTGAGGTAAGAAAGTTCACGCATACGACTTGCAACCGTTTCAAAATTATATTCTGAAACGTTGAAGATCGATAAGTCAGGATAGAAATGCACTTCTGTTCCTGTCAATTCACTTTCACCAATTTCTTTTACAGGATACATTGGTTTACCAATCTGATATTCCTGTTGCCAGATTTTTCCCTGGCGATGAACAGTAACTATCAAATGTCGTGACAACGCGTTTACACATGACACACCAACACCGTGAAGTCCACCGGAAACTTTGTAAGAATCTTTATCAAACTTTCCGCCGGCATGCAACACAGTCATTACAACTTCAAGTGCAGAACGTTGTTCTTTCTGGTGAAAGTCAACCGGAATTCCACGACCATCATCTTTTACAGAGATGGAATTATCTTCATGAATGGTTACAACAATGTTACTGCAGTGACCGGCTAGCGCTTCATCAATGGAGTTATCTACGACTTCATACACCAAATGATGCAGACCTTTCATGCCCACATCTCCAATGTACATGGCAGGTCTTTTTCTAACGGCCTCAAGACCCTCAAGAACCTGTATACTGTCTGCTGAATAGTCCGACTCGTTTTTTTCTTTCACAACGTTTTCCATATGATATATTGCCCCGTTTCAGGGTGTATTTTAATCAAACAAATTTACAAAATATACAGGATTTTGCCCCTTTTTTCGACTCTAAACGAGCAGGACTTTTCAACAAAAATGTTAATAAAATAGTGAGAATAATGTTGGCTTTCAGCAAGCCGAATTTTGGTGACAGATTCTTACGTACTCAGAAGGTATAAGTCAAGCCCCCAATCACGTTGAATTTCTGGGTTGGATATCCGTACCATCTTTCATAACGCTGAGACGCCACGTTGCGCAAATCGACATAAAGCGACAAGAACTTGTTGTACCTGTATTCTAAGCCCAAATTGACGTCTACAAGGCCCTTTAAGTTGATTGTGGCGGTGTTGCTTCCAGATCCGACCCGAGCATATTGCCCGTTCAAGTAATAAAGCTGAGAATGAACCAGAATTTTGTCCTGGATATTATAGCTGGCGAGCAAGTTCAACCGCAATGTTGGAGTGTGCCAAGGATGGGATTCCGTCAACATCGTGTACTGGTACCAGTCACCTCCAACTACCAACTTAATTTTTTCTGTACGCTGCCAACCCAATTGGCCACCAATGTGTACAACATCTGCGCCATCGTATACCACTTCAAATTTGTTCTGCATCACATCCTGATTGAAAACGGTGTTTACGTAGAACGGTGCATTTTTCAATTCGTAACGTGAAGCTGAAACCTGATAGAAAACTTCGGCACTCAAACTGCCTTTCAATCCGACTTCCAGTTCGAACAAACGTTGTGTGTTTTTCAATCCAACAGCAACTCCCGAAGAGACAAACGGATTCGTTGATGAGAGTGTATTGTAATTATTTCGCTCAAGCGATCCCGACAACGAAACGTAAGGAATGATGATGTGGTTGATGATGTCGTAGCTGAAATACGCTTGCGGGAAAAAATATGTTGCTCCTTCGCCATCGGTTTCATGATACAACCCGATTCCGGCAGAAGCATGCATTTTTTTGCCACGTGCGGTAAAGCGTGGAACGAATTTTACGATTGTACTATTCAACGTATCGCTGAAACCACTCACGCGATTATAGTCGACTCCGAAAGTTGCATCCAGATATTCCGTGCGGATGTAACGCCCTGCATTTGCGTTAAGCATAAGGCGATCTTCCGTTACACCAACTCGATTATCAAAATGATTGTATCCGAAGCGAACATCATGATTGATTGCAGTTGAATCTGTGTAAAAACTTTTTAGTCCAACTCCACCGGAGAACAAATTGTATTTCTGTCGCGAATAGTCT
>CAZBYM010000289.1:0-5825 GCA_964495745.1 uncultured Chryseobacterium sp.
AACCGCACTACACTCTTTGATATCCCGCATGTAGTCGAACCAGGAATGTTTCCATCCGTCGAGATGATGCATGGTGTGATTGCCAATTGAATGCCCCGCATCAACAATAGCAGAAAAAATTTCCGGATGACGTTGCACGTTATCGCCAACACAAAAGAAAGTTGCCTTGACATCGTGCTTCTGTAAAACAGAAAGTGCCTCGGTGGTTACACCGGGCACTGGTCCGTCATCAAAAGTTAGATAAATTTTATTTTCGTTTCTGGGCATTCTCCAAGTTGCGCCAGGATAAACCTTGCGGAACATTTGCGGAGGACGAACCATTAACTTCATTGCGCATATTTACTTCGGTGCACCAGCACCTGGATTTGCAGAATCAAGAGCCTGCATCGCTTTAATCAATGAATCCATGTTCATGTTCTGCGGCATTTGTTGTTGCGGCTGCTCAGGGAATTGTGGCTGGGCAGGACGTGGAGTTAAACCAACCGCAACCATCCGGGCAGAATATTCCGTTTCCAGTTCTTTCTGTCCATAAGTAGCTGCGTAATTGTTCAGCATATCCAATGCGGAAGTCAATCGTCCAATATCGCCTTCGTACGATTTACTATCCTTGGATTTCGTTGCAACACCTGAGAAGAATCTGAATTCATCTTCGCAAACTGCAAACAAATCTTTCGACAGCTTATTCGCTTTGTCAATGGCTCCTGCTTTGTAATAGGCTTCAACAGCATAAACCATTGCCGGCTCCAACGGAACAATCGAAGGTGGCATTACTGTCATGCAACGATCAAGAACTTCAACAGCTTCTTTGGATTTTCCTTCGTCGTTCAACATCTTCGCCAACGACATCATTTGCAATCGCTGGTTAGTGGTAAAGCGAAGATTATTCTCATCCATATAAATGCTAACGCCTGGTTTATCGAGGCCGCCCCAACGGAAATTCTTCATGATATTATTATACATGAGTTCTGTGTTGCAACCAACCATTTCTCCGAAGAGACCACGTTTGTTTGCTTTCATTGGCACAAGACGATATGCAAGACCTTCAAGATTGAACCAATCATCAAGATTAAGATAACTATCGCCTCCTGCAGTAACAGCAAAGTAAACCGGGCGTTCCCAATTGAATGAAGCAAGCAAATCAAGAATCATCAAATCGGCTTTCAACAAATATTGTTTGTTGATTGTCCAACGCAAAGTATCTGCAATCAAACTATCAGGAGTATTCGCTGGAACAGTTCCGTTTTTCTTAACGAGCGCTTTGTCTACCGGAATGTAAACCTTGTTCGTTGGTAAAACATAAACTGTATCCGTGAATCCTTCGTCATTGTCGTCAACGGAACGACGCACTTGAGTTACTCTTGGATCAGATTTGATCAGGAGATCGATGAGTTGACGCGCGCTCATTTCAGGAGCAGTTGCAGACTTCTCACGATCAAAGAAAACCTGATCGCAAGAACCCGAACGGTATTTCGATCGCGGTAATGAGAATGGTACACGTTCTGAATCGTATGCTTTACGATTCGCCTGATCGATATACCAGTCAGTATTAAGGAGACTTAAGTTGAGTACACGAACATCAGTTCTGTATCCTTCAACTTCCTGCTCGTACCACAATGGGAAAGTATCGTTATCGCCATTCGTAAATAAGATTGCTCCTTTAGCGCAGGTGGCCAGATAATTTCCTGCGAAATCCCGAGCTGTATATCTATCCGATCGATCGTGATCATCCCACCCTTGAGAAGCCATGAGCATCGGAACAATTGCAGTGAGAAGTAATCCGCAAGCCACAGCAACCAGTTTACCCGCACGTTCACTTTTCTCTCCAACCAGTTTGATAAGGCCAACCATTGGTGACTGCGCCATTCCAATCGCTATATCTTTTCTTCCCACAATGCTTCGCAAGAAGTGTATTACAGCAAACGCTCCCATTCCAATCCACAATGCAAATGCATAGAAAGATCCGGTGTACGCGTAATCACGCTCACGTGGCTGCAGTGGATATTGATTCAGGTAAATCACGATCGCCAGTCCTGTGAAGAGGAATAACAAGAATACGACCAACGCATTTCTCCAGTCGCGCACGAAGTGGAAAATCAATCCAAGCAATCCTAACAGGAAAGGCAAATAATAGAACTTGTTATTCGCTGCATTATGTTTGAGTCGTTCCGGAGCTTTGTCCATGTCGACATCTGCGAAAGGTGCGATACCGCTTTGCCAGTTTCCATCTGTTACATTCCCGTGACCTTGAATGTCGTTTTGTTTTCCAACGAAATTCCAATTGAAATATCGCCAATACATCCACTTGATCTGGTAATTCCAGAAGTAAGTAATGTTGGCAGCCATTGTAGGTTTCTTGAATGTCTCCATTTCTCCCGTCTGGCGATTCATCAATTTCACTTTCGTGTGATTCTTCGCGATGTTACCCCACTCTTCGTAAGGCACAACGTGACTTCTCTGATTCATTTCCCACATTCGAGGGAAGACAGTACTCATTTCGCTGGCAAACTTGTAATTCGTTTGTTTACGTGCGTCGATGATTACATACTCACCAAGATTTTCATCCAATGCGTAAACCGGATTTCCATCATCAGCAGGATCTTCAACGTCCAATGGTGCATTGTAATATGGTCCATAAGCAATTGGCCAATCACCGTATTGTTCACGATTGAGATACGAAAGTAGACTGATTGCATTCTCAGGATTATTTTCATCCATCGGCGGATTTGCTTGCGAACGAATTACGAGAATGAAGAACGATGAGTATCCAATTAACAGAACTGTGAATGAAAGCAGAATCGTATTCAACACATGTCGGTTGTGCTTCATTTTGTAAAGCATGTATCCTGCACCTGCAATTGTAAGTACAGTCATCATTGCTTTACCATAAATTACTGCGCCCAACAATGAGAACAGGAAGAAAGCGGCTCCAACATAAATGAATCGTTTGTACAATTGATCGCCACCTTTACTGGTATACATCAATCCTGTAACAATCATTCCAACGAGGAGAAGGAAATAAATGATTGTGCCGCCATTAGGTGGAAGTCCAATTGAGTTGACGAAAAATAATTCGTAGTTCGCTGCAGCGTTTACAATTCCAGGAATGATTCCGTTTTGAATTACTCCAAGTAAACCAAGAGCAACGAGTCCGGCAATGATTAATCCTTTTCGAGTTGGAGTATAACGCTTGAAGTAAACGATCATCACAATTGCAGGAATTGCGAGGAGATTCAATAAGTGAACTCCGACAGACAGACCCATCATGTATGCGATGAAAACAATCCACTTGTCTGCCTTAGCTGTATCATCAGCATCCCATTTCAGAATCGCCCAGAAAACGAGAGCAGTAAAGAACGACGACATTGCATAAACCTCTCCTTCAACTGCTGAGAACCAGAATGAATCTGAGAACGTGTAAGCGAGCGCACCAATGATTGCACTTGCAAAAATTCCCCACATACCTGATTCGGAGATTGCACTTGCATCAGAAACTTTTTCAATCGACTTCGCCAATTTACGTCCAAGCAGCGTTAAAGTCCAGAACATGAAAAGAATGGTGAACGCACTTGAAAGAGCCGACATGGCGTTGATCATCATCGCTACTTGCGACGTATCATCACCTGCGAAAAGGGTGAAAAAACGACCTAAAAGCAGGAATGTTGGGGCTCCGGGAGGGTGACCAACTTCCATTTTGAAGCTGGTTGCGATATATTCCCCGCAATCCCAGAAGCTGGTAGTAGGTTCTATTGTAGAGAGATACGTAAATGCCGCGATTGCGAAAACAATCCAGCCTAAAACGTTATTCAGTAACTTAAAGCGTGAAGTCATGATATCGATGAAATTACTATGGTTTGCCGGCGAAGATAGCGATTCTGGCCCTTTGGAAACCGTTAAAATCTTGCTCAAAAAATCAAATTTTTGTGAAAAATCAGAATGATTTCTATTTTTGCACCCCCAGACGCGAAAGGCGACTGGAAATTGACCGATGGTGTAACTGGCAACACGTCTGTTTTTGGTACAGAAGAGTCTAGGTTCGAGCCCTAGTCGGTCAACGAAAAGCTCCTCAGAAATGAGGAGTTTTTTTGTTTTGTTAAGAAGGGTCTTAACCCTGAAAAGGCTCTTATCCTTTTCAGGGTTAAGACCCTTCTTACTTCAACACTTGAATCACTAACTTTGCCCCCGCTATGCAGAGAATATTGATGAAGTCGAAAATTCACCGCGTTGGTGTTACTGAAGCTAATCTGGATTACATCGGAAGCATTACCATTGATGAAAATCTAATGGATGCTGCCAACCTGATGGAGAACGAGCAAGTGCATGTTTTCAATTACAGAAATGGTGAGCGGATAATTACATATGTAATAAAAGGTCAGCGAGGGTCCGGCGTTATTTGTTTGAATGGTCCCGCGGCAATAAAATTTTCTCCCGGAGATGAAGTCATTGTTGTCGCTTATGGGAATTTCGAAGAGAAAGAAGCAAGCACATTTGTTCCGGCAGTTATTTTCCCTGATTCGAAAAATAATAATTCACTAAAAGCATAACCGTTGAAAACCAAACTCGGTCAGGTAATCCAGTTTGTGATTTTCTTCGGACTCGGCGCCGGACTGATGTATTGGCAGTTCAGCGGGTTTACGGATGAACAACGCGAGCAATTTTATCGTGGCTTAGCGAATGCCGATTACTTCTGGTTTGTTGTGGCATTGCTCATTGGCTTGGGTGCACATCTCATACGCGCGATCCGTTGGCAGATGTTGCTTACTCCGCTTGGTCATAAGATTGGTCTCGGCACACGCTTGTATGCAGTGATGATGGGTTACCTCGCGAACTATGCATTTCTACGTCTCGGTGAAGTTGTGCGTCCTGGCGTACTGAAAACGAGCGATGATGTTCCGATGTCCGAATCAATAGGAACAGTTGTGATCGAACGGGTGGTGGACATGCTTTGTCTCGGTGTAATTTTTATTCTGGTTTTGCTTTTCCAATTCGCTGAATTGCAAGGACTATTTCTGGAATATGTTTGGAATCCTGCGATTGTAAAATTCAGTGGTATTGTTGGCAATCCAGTGAAGCTGGCAATTCTTATCGGAGTAATCCTTGCGCTTGTTGGCGGATTCTTCTTCCTGCGGCATCGTGTAAAAGGAAAAGCAAAAGCATTTTTCGTTGGATTGAAAGACGGAGTGCTTTCTATTCGCAAAGTGAAAAGTCCAATATGGTTCGTTGTGCAGTCGTTGCTGATCTGGTTAGGATATTATTTGGCGCTGTATGTTGTGTTCTTCTGTTTCCCTGAAACATCATCGTTAACATTGAACTCTGCGTTAATGCTTGTGCTGTTCGGAACTTTTGGTGTAGCATTCACGCCAGGAGGAATCGGTGCATACCAGATTATTATTACTGCAATCCTAATTGACATTGCGCCTGATTCAGAGCCTGCTGCCGCGTCATTCGCATGGTTATCCTGGGGAGCGCAAGTAACAACTGTAATTATTTTTACTGGCGTTGCATTCGCCGTGAGACCACTTCTTAATAAAGTAAAATCATGAGTGCACTTGATCTTGTAAAAGCCAAAATTGTGACGAAAGAAAAAATGGCTTTCTTCGTCCGCACATCGCAGTTCTTCGGAAAGAAAATTGTTTTTACCAATGGCGTTTTTGATATTCTTCATTTAGGTCACGTCGATTATCTCGCGAAGGCCAAAGATTGTGGAAATATTCTGGTTGTTGGAATGAACAGTGATGCATCTGTGAAAATGTTGAACAATGGAGATTCGCGTCCGCTGCAAGATGAAATTTCACGCGCAACTGTTCTCGCTTCTTTGCATTTCGTTG
>CAZBYM010000290.1:0-5807 GCA_964495745.1 uncultured Chryseobacterium sp.
CATCTATGTCGTTAACCCCGGAATTCATGTTTCTACTGAAGATGCATATTCCAATGTTGTTCATGAACGTTAAAGTGTGAATATTGAAAAATTGCTGCAGGAACCAATCGTCAAGTGGAAAAATAGTCTTGTGAATGATTTTGAGAAAAGTGTTTTTGATAAATATCCCGAAATCAGAATTGTGAAAGAGAAAATGTATGAAGCCGGCGCACTTTATGCTTCAATGAGTGGGAGCGGTTCAGCTGTTTACGGCATATTCAAAAATGATCCAGGAAAATTGGAAAATTTTGGTTCGATGAATACCTGGAGCGGAGAGCTTTGAATGGAATGCATTTCTCAGTTGTAATTTAGCCTGCGGCGCCTGCCTTCCGGACAGGCAGGCTTGACACGGCGAACGGTGAAAAGGCGGACGTATATTACCCACGAGTAGACGGCGCGATCGCTTAAGCGATCACGCGTTGAACGTGTTTTTTACGCCGCTTCGCGTGGGAGATGGATATCAGCACCGCATCGCCGTTCGCCGTGTATGGCCCGCTGCAGGCGCACCAATTGTCTTCGTGCCCGCTCAGTGAATTCTATTTCGGAGCTTTCCACAGCATCCATGCGGCGATCAAAGCATAAATTCCATTGGGAATCCACACAGCGATGTAGGCCGGAATTACCCCGGATGCTGCATATGAAGTGAACAGCTGCATGAACACAATAAAACTGAATCCAAGAGAAATTCCAATCGCCAATTGCATTCCGATTCCACCTCTGACTTTTCTGCTGGAAACGGAAACACCTATCAAGGTCATGATGAATGTTGCAAACGGAAATGCGATTCTGCGATTCTGTTCAATCTCATACAAGTGAACGTTCGCTGAACCTTTGGTTTTTTCATTCTTGATGTAGGCTGCGAGTTCAATTGAGTTCATACTTTCCATCACATTTTGAGCTCTGCTGAAATCTTTTGGAGAGAGATTAAATACCGTATCAATTTTCGCTCCTTTGAACAAACGTTCTTTTTTTCCTCTGATGTAACGACCACTGTAATCAATAATTGACCAGCGAGATTTGGTGCTATCCCAACGAATTTCCTTCGCGCTGATTTTCATAGTCATTTCCAGTCCATCAAATTTCTCGAGGGTGAAACGCGACCCAATATTGTCATCGCTGTCATATCTTTCCATGTATATGAAAGTTCCGGGAGCAACCTGACGATGAATGTTGTGATCCTGATTGATGTAACGCGAACCAACATATTTCGATTCGAAATCAAGTCGCGTTTTGTTTGCTTCAGGGATCAAATAATTGCTCAGATACAATGAAAGCAACGCAATTACAGTTGCGCCGATCATGTATGGACGGAGAAATCGTTTGAAACTTATTCCGGAGCTGAGAATCGCTACGATTTCGGTTCGTGCCGCCATTCTGGAAGTGAAAAATATCACGGCGATGAACGTAAACAGATAACTGAATAAATTGACGAAATACGGAATGAAATTCAGGTAATAGTCAAAAATGATTTCGCTGACCGGAACGTCGTGTGCAATGAAATCTTCAATCTTTTCCGAAATATCAAAAACGATTACAATGGAAATGATCAGGATTATCGAAAAGAAGAATGTGCCGAGAAATTTTCCCAGTATGTAACGATCGAGGATTGGAAAAAATTTCGCCAGCAAAATCAGAGTCTGTTACGTAATTGAGGAATAATTCCTTTCTTCCACTCAACAAATGTACCGTCAATGATGCGAGTTCGCGCTTCTTTAACAAGACTTAAGTAAAAAGCGAGGTTGTGCACAGAACCAATCATTCCTCCAAGCATTTCTTCGCTGTGAACAAGGTGTCTCAGATATGCTTTGCTGTACGTTTGATCGACCCAGGCAGTTCCGTCTTCATCTAATGCAGAATGATCATTTCTCCAGCGTTCGTTGCGGATATTGATGATTCCTTTGCGCGTGAAAAGTAACCCGTGACGCGCGTTTCTGGTTGGCATAACACAATCAAACATGTCAATTCCTAATGCGATGCACTCCAGTATATTTTCAGGAGTTCCAACGCCCATCAAGTAACGAGGTTTGTCTACAGGTAAAATCCCGGTCACAAGTTCTGTTAATTCGTACATCTCCTCTGCAGGTTCACCTACTGATAATCCACCAATAGCGTTGCCTTCGCGGTTTTGCTCAGCGACAAATTCAGCGGAATGTTTACGCAAATCTTTATATATGCTGCCTTGAACAATCGGAAAAAGTGTTTGAGAATGTGCGTAACGCGATTCTGTTGAATCAAATTGTTTCATGCAACGCTTCAGCCAACGATGTGTCATGCCCAATGAATTCTTCGCGTAAGAATATTCACATGGATACGGAGTACATTCATCAAAAGCCATGATGATATCGGCCCCAATTGTCCGCTGAACATCCATCACAGATTCCGGCGTGAAAATATGTTTCGAACCATCGATGTGTGATTTGAATTCAACTCCCTCTTCGTTCAGTTTGCGTGTACCTGAAAGAGAATACACTTGAAATCCGCCGCTATCCGTGAGAATTGGTTTATCCCAACCATTAAACTTGTGCAAACCACCTGCGCTTTCTATTACATGCGTTCCTGGACGGAGGTAAAGATGATACGTGTTGCCAAGGATGATTTGCGCTTTTATATCTTCTGTTAATTCACGTTGATGCACTGCTTTCACCGTTCCGGCAGTGCCAACAGGCATGAAAATGGGAGTCTCGATTTCGCCGTGATCAGTAGTAATCAGGCCGGCACGAGCGCGCGAAGATGGATCGGTGTGTAGGAGGTTGAATTTCACTGTGCGAAGTTAACTGTTTAGGGTTCACTGTTCAATGTTCACACTTCATAGTTAACGATATAACATTTGAACATTGTGTTGATGAAATAATAAGCGTCAACAGTGAACGCAGAACGGTGAACTATTTACCTTTGGCCACATGTTCAATCTCCAGCAATTATTGGAATTATCTGTAGGAATGATCGTGTTCTGGGTCTTTGTTCTGGGATTTGTTCTTCTCATTTTTTATTACCTGTTTTTCTTTTTGCGGGTAGGAATTCACAAGACGAATGCAAATTCTGTTTCACAAGAAACGCCGCTGGTTTCAATAGTGATATGCGCACGAAATGAAGACGATAATCTGACAAAGTATTTGCCTGCAATTCTTGCACAAGATTATCCCGAATTCGAAGTTGTAGTTGTAAATGATTGCAGTTACGATTTGACCGGCGATGTGCTTGAGGAATTCGCGAAGAAGCATAAGAACCTCAAGATTGTGACGATCAAAGAGGATGAATATTATCAGCATGGAAAAAAAGTGGCGCTGATGATGGGAATTAAAGGAGCGACTCACGATCTTTTGTTGCTAACTGATGCTGATTGCAATCCTTCCACGAATCAGTGGTTGCGAAAAATGGTAAGTCGATTTAGTGACAAAGTGCAACTTGTACTTGGATATGGACCTTTTTTCAGTGAACCCGGAGTGCTGAACAAACTTATTCGTTTCGATGCGGCAATGATTGGTGTCCAGTATCTGTCTTTTGCGCTCGCTGGAGTTCCATACATGGGCGTTGGACGAAATCTTGCTTACCGCAAGAAACTTTTCTACAAAGTGAAAGGGTTTGCATCTCATTATCATATTTCTTCCGGGGATGATGATTTATTTGTGAATGAAGCGGCAACAGGAAGCAATACTGCAATAGTCATTGAGAAAGAAACATTCACATATACACCAGCGAAACTTACGTTTGGGAAGTGGTGGCAACAGAAGCAACGTCATCTACAAACCGGTAAACGGTACAAATCGAAGCATAAGTTTCTTCTTGGGCTGTATGTCCTCGCGCAGTGGATGTTTTTCGGAGCATTTATCGCTTTACTCGTCTTACAATTCCAGTGGATGGTCGTAACAGGTATCTTTGGGCTGCGCTTATTAACGCAAATGCTTATCTTTAATAGTTGTTTTAGGCGACTTGAAGAAAAAGGATTACTGGTTCTAACCCCGATTTTTGAACTCTATTTTCTTTTCTTCTATCCCATAATAACTCTGGCGAGAATGCTGAGACGTAAGACTCCATGGAATTAACAGAGAACGATAATCTGTCGGATAAAGGTTTGTATGATTACAAACTTGTGAAGCGTGCTTTGGAAGATGGCGATCAGAAAGCGTACGCAGAATTGATGGGTCGTTATCGTGATTCAGTTTACTACATGTTGTTGAAAATGATCAACAACAAAGATGACGCGGAAGATTTGACAGTTGAAGCATTCGGAAAAGCATTCAAACGCCTTTCACAGTACACGCCAAATTTTGCATTCAGCACTTGGCTGTTTCGTATTGCTACGAACAACTGCATTGATTTCATTCGCCGCAAAAGAAAAAATACATTCTCGCTCGACCGTCCAATTGAAGACGATGAAGGAGGAGAAATGATGGTTGATATTCGTTCCGAAACATTGGATCCGGAAGAACATATCATGAAGAAGCAGAAAATCATGATGCTTCATGATCTTGTGGATAAACTCAAACCTCGTTATCGTACGCTGATAGAGATGCGCTATTTTCAGGAGTTATCTTACGAAGAAATCGCGAAGGAACTTGATCTGCCATTGGGAACTGTGAAAGCACAGTTATTCCGTGCTCGTGAGTTCTTATACAACGTATTAAAAAATACACAGGGCAAGATCTGATGAGTGAAGTGAATTCTGTTGATATAATCACCAAGTATTTTCCTGGCCTTACCGAAAAACAGCTCGATCAGTTTGCGCGCATGAAATCGGTGTATGAAATTTGGAACGCGCAGATCAATGTGATTTCACGAAAGGACATGGAGCAATTTTACGTTCATCATGTTCTGCACAGTCTTGCGATTGCCAAAGTTCTTACGTTTCGTCCGGGAACTACAATTCTGGATGTAGGAACGGGTGGGGGTTTTCCCGGAATTCCATTGGCGGTTTTGTTTCCTGAAGTTCGATTTCATCTTGTTGATTCTATTGGAAAAAAAATCAAGGTGGTGAATGAAGTTGCAACTGCTTTGGGCATAACCAACATTGTTGCAGAACAAAAACGTGTTGAAGAGCTTGATCATACGTACGATTTTGTTGTATCACGTGCTGTTGCTCCTTGGTCAGATATTTTCCGTTGGACGGCGAAACTGATTCACGCCAAAGGGAAAAACTCGTTGCCGAATGGATGGTTGTTATTGAAAGGCGGAGATTTGCGCGAAGAGTTACAGGTGGTGCGACGCAAAGTGCATCATCATGAAATCAAAGAAATGTTTCAGGATGAATATTTCGAGATGAAGAAGGTTTTGTATATCTCAATTTAGGTGCTGCAAATTTGCCACCAAGCCACGAAGACTCAAAGCCGCAAATAATCTGACCTTTGGAATGAATAAGTACGACGGTACTTCTTTTCCTTCGTGAATCTTAGTGTCTTAGCGACTTAGTGACAAAAGAAATTAATTTTCTATTGCGTCGAACTAAACTGAAACTGTAGTTTATTCAGCGCGTGATAAACACCTTCCACATTTGCCATTAACTCATCGTGTGTGCCCGTTTCCACAACTTCACCTTTATCAATCACGACAATCATGTCTGCATTACGGATTGTGCTTAATCGGTGAGCGATGACGAAGGAAGTTCTTCCGATCATTAATTTCTCCAGCGCATCCTGAACTACGCGCTCGCTTTCTGAATCCAATGAGCTCGTTGCTTCATCAAGAATAAGAATTCCTGGATTTTTCAACACGGCTCGAGCAATTGCAATTCGTTGGCGCTGTCCTCCGGAAAGTTGAATTCCGCGATCACC